>JBECKS010000291.1:0-2112 GCA_040235395.1 Pseudomonadales bacterium
GACAGGAATCGCGCCCGCTCGAGGAGAGGGATCCGGCCGTCCTCGGCGAGGGCGAGCACGCGACCGTTGAAGTCCAGCCACGAGAGCTCACGGTTGAGGTAACGGTCCGATTCCACGGTCGAGAGCCTAGGACGGGAGGGGGTTCGGCGGGCGCCCTTCGGCCGGTCCGGCGGCGCTCAGGCCCGCAGGCCGCCGAGGAGGAACGCGGTCATCTCCGCCTCGACCTGCTCGACCCGGGCCGACGGATCCGACGCCGAGATGAGGATCTTCGCGGCGGACATGATCAGGTCCTGGATGAACCGGCCGGCGATGTCGGGCGGCACCGGCCGGAAGGCTCCCCGGGCGACACCCGTGAGATACGCCTCGACCATCTCGTGGGCGAGCCCGCCGTGCGCGTCGAGGACCCGGTCCTGCGCCTCCTGCGACAACCTGGGGAGCTCCCGGTGGAGGATGAGCCCGAGCACGGGCTCGTTCACGACGAAGCGAACGGTCGCGACGGCGAGTGCGGCCAGCCGCCGCTCCGGCGAGAGGTCGGATCCCACGTCGCCGATGAGCTCCGTCACCACCTCCGGGAGGCGCTCCTCGACCAGGGTGGCGATGAGATCGTCCTTGTCCCGGAAGTATTCGTAGAGCGTGGTCCGGCCGATCCCGGCCTGATGGGCGACCTCTGCGAGGCTGATGTCGGCGGACCCGACGTCGGCGATGAGATCGTGGGCCGCGTCGAGGACGTCCCTGCGGGTGAGCTCCTTGTGGGCCTCGATGTTCTCGGCGCGGATGCGGGGCATGACCCGACCACCCTACCGGGATCGGGCCGGAACGGGGCCTGAAACGCTCAACCCGGCACGCGGTAGAGGGCGGCCCCCCAGTGGGCGCCGGCGCCGAACGCGGCGAAGCCGACGAGTCCGCCGGGCCGGATCCGACCGCCGGCCCTGAGCTCGTGGAAGAGGATGGGGAGCGTCCCGGCGGTGGTGTTCCCCCACCGCGCGATGTTCGACGGCACGACCGCCTCGTCCACCCCCATCTGGCGCCGTACCCCCTGCAGGATCCGGTCGTTGGCCTGATGGGCGACGACGACGTCGAGATCCGAGACCTCGAGGCGCGCGGCGGCCAGCACCTCCCTCCCGGCCTCGGGCATGAGTCGCACCGCCTGCCGGTAGAGGCCGCCGCCGTCCATCTGCGGGAGGTGGAGGCCGGCGGCGAGCTGCGCCTCGTCGGCATAGGGCCGGCGGCGCGACCCGAGGCCGGGGACGATGATCAGCTCGAACAGGCTTCCGTCCGTGTGCAGCACCGAGGCGAGGAACCCGACGTCGGGCTCCTCGGACCGCCGGAGCACCATCGCCCCGGCGCCGTCCCCGAAGAGCACGCTCCACGCCCGGTGCTCCGTGTTTCGCTCCCACTCCTCCGACGTCGGTGCCCGGTCGGTCCGGCCGAGGACGATGTCCCAGGTGTCCCCCCAGGGGAGATAGCCGGCGTGCACCTCCGCTCCGATCACCAGCACCGTCTCGGCGCGTCCCGAGCCGATGAGGGCGTCGCCCAGATCGAGTCCGAAGAGGAACCCGCTGCACTGCTGGCGGAGGTCGAAGGCGGCCACGGGCCCGAGGCCGAGGCGGTCCTGGACGAGCCCCGCGATCCCGGGGTTCTGCAGATCGGGCGTCATCGTCGCGGTGACGACCGCGTCGACCTCGTCGGGTGTGATCCCGGCGTCGGCGAGTGCGGCGGCTCCCGCCTCCACCGCGAGATCCGACGCCCCGGTCCCCGGATCGACGAATCGCCGCTCCCGGACACCGCTGCGGGTTCGGATCCATTCGTCCGACGTGTCCATGATCCGGGCGAGGTCCCGGTTCGTGACGACGTTGGGTGGGACGGCAACACCCGTGCCGGTGATGACGGTGGACACCCTCGCTCCTCGATGACGGTACGTTCCGCCGACTCGTACGATCCCGGCGTGGCCGGAACCCTAAAGGAGATCCGCGAGGAAGCGCGAGCCGTTCTCGGCGGCCGATCCGGCGTCGCCGACGGCGTGATCCCGCCCCTCGTGTTCGTCGCGGTGAACCTCTCCGGGAACGTGGCACTCGCCGCCGGCACGGGGCTGGTCACGGCGCTCACCATCGT
>JBECKS010000053.1:0-42044 GCA_040235395.1 Pseudomonadales bacterium
TTGAAACAATTGATTTTATGACGGCGCGTTGGGCTCACCTGCCTTATGAGCTTCTTGAAAAAGTGTCTAACAGGATTATCAATGAGATTTCTGGCATATCACGGGTAAGTTATGATGTGTCATCAAAACCGCCTGCTACCATTGAGTGGGAATAATCGGTAGTATCTTGATAATTAAAGATTTTCAGAAAGTGCCGCCTATTTATTAGGAGAAAAAATGAGTGATAACAATAACATTGCCGCAGCAAGAAAATTCCTGCATGAGAGTAAGGATATTGAAGCATTTGCTAACTTACTTGATGGAGTTGGACATGAAGAGCGTGTTCGAATCACTCAGGCCATGAAAAAGAAAGACCAGAGAGCAATGTGGGATTTGGCCAGTGGTTATCGTCCTATTAGTCTGGACAATATTGTTTACTCAGGAACAGAACCTTTAAAAGAAGTCAGGCATATTGGAAAGAATACTTTGCCGGTGTTTACTCACTTTGAAAAACGTTTTTGTCGACCCAGCAAGCAGGGTGAGCGAGAAGAATTAATTGGTTATAACTGGGGCGTTACTCGTCCAATGGTTGGGCCTGGCTATTTCGTTGCTTATTACAATGAAAATACCCGAGAAGTGGATATTGACTACAGGCGAGTTCCAGATGAAAAGCCTGAAGACTGGCCGGAGATAATGGATAACAACAGTGGTATGGGAAAACTCGTGTTTGGTAATATGGTTGATAGCCTTCGTCGTGTTTCCGAACACGTAACCATTGGCTCTGCTGCAAAAGGTGGCAAGCCTATCAATAGCTGGTTTGTATTATGCCGAGAATCTTAATAGTTGCATTAGAAGATAATAAGCCATACCAAAAAGAAAAATAAAAACAAAGTTTTAGTTATAGTAGGCGTGTAAGAACGTGTAAGAAATAGCCCATAGACCTAAGAGGGCTGGAAAAGTAATCTGAAAGCATCTGCGCAGGGAATTCTGGATGCAATCTTTTAATAAAGCTAAACAACTCTCCTTTTCCTGGTTCAGTATTAAGAACCAGATAGTGTTCTATTTTGTTTTGATTTCTATAACGGCAAGCATTTCCATAATTGCCGAGCAAATTGAAGCTAATCAAAGTTCCAATCCTGATTTCCTCTCAAGCCATGTCGTTAAGCTTTCTTCTGATAATGGTGTTCAAAGTCTTGCAAAAAATTGGCAGGTTTTTGTTAATGAACAGTCGCTGAGCTACGAAGACGTGTTAGCGCAAGCGGATACCCTCGATTGGAAAATTGAAAGTCAATCCAGTGCTAATTATGAATATGATGATAGGGAGTACTGGTTTCGCTTCAGGATTGCAGGCGAAGGCATTGAAAATGATAATTTTATTATTGATCTTGCCTATCCACTTCTTGATGAGCTGGAACTGTTTCAAATACAGAATGATAAGATTATTTATCACTCACTCACGGGCGATCACTTTTTATTTGAGCAGCGTGAAATAAAACATCAGAACTTTCTTTTCCCCATTACCTTGAATGAAGAGTCTTCTGATATTTATATCAGGGTGAAATCATCTTCTACTCTTCAGATTCCCATTACTATTTGGCCGACAAAAGATTTCTGGCAAAGAGATAAGGTTAATACCTATATGGATGGTATTTTCTTTGGCGGTATTTTTATCATGGTCTTGTATAACTTCTTTGTCTTTCTGAGTGTGAAAGATAGAGGTTATTTGTTTTATGTGTTGTATATGCTTAGCTTGCTGTTGGTTCAGGCGGCAAATCGTGGTATTGGCTATCAACTTTTATGGCCATTCAGTCCTTTTTTTCAAAATATCGTTATTGTTCCTTCCTTAGCAGGTGTTGTTGTTTTTGCTACCTTATTTTTTGTGTCATTGCTTGATTTAAAAACAAATTATCCAAAACTGAATCGCATTTTTATAGTTGGCGTAGCAATCACAAGCTTATGTGCCTTTTCACAAATCTTTTTTTCTTATGCGACGGCCTTGAAATTAACTGCTATGTCGATAGTTGTTATTGGTCTTTTCGGACTTGTGATAGCGCTAAGGTTATGGGTTAAAGGAAATCGTTTGGCAGGTTATTACATCGCAGGATGGAGTGCTCTGATATTCGCTTTTATGATTTATATCGCTTCGGTGTTTGATCTTATAACGCGAACACTCTTTGTTGAGTATGTAACAATGATGGGCGGTTTGGCAGAAGTGATTATTTTTTCATTTGCCTTGGCAGATAGGATTAACTTTGAGCGAAGAATGCGCATTGAGTCACAGGCTGCATTGCTGGAATCACAACAGGAAATTAATCGAAAACTGGATATTCGTGTTCAGCAAAGAACCAAGGAACTGGAGATAGCTAACGCGAAACTACAGGAAATGAGTTTTAGTGATGGATTGACGGGGGTGAAGAATCGTCGCTACTTTGATGAGCGAGTGGTGGCAGAATACAAACGATCATTCAGGGAGCAGAAACATCTGGCGTTGTTGATGTTGGATATTGATCATTTCAAACAGGTTAATGACCAACACGGTCACCAAATAGGTGATGACTGTCTGGTCGAGGTGGCAAGGATATTTAAGAAAAATATCAATAGACCAGGCGATACCCTTTATCGTTATGGTGGGGAAGAGTTTGCGGTGCTCTTGCCAGAAACGGATTTAATGGGAGCTGAATTGGTTGCGGAAAAATTGAGAGCAGCCATGGAACAGGTGAAGGTGTATTCATCAGAGGGGCAATTAATAAACATACGTATTAGTGTTGGTGTTGTTGCTTATGTGCCAACGCTCAGGTCGGGTGTGGAGAATTTAATTAAACGTGCGGATGAACAGCTTTATCGCGCAAAGCGTGAGGGAAGAAATCGTGTGTGCTCTTCGGATGAAGAAGGTAGTGATTAGTTTCTTAACGAATCTTGATGAGCAGAATCATCAAAACAATAGTGAGCATGACCTGCAAGATTGAAAAACGCATGAGCACTTGGCTAGCTGACCAACCAAAATTGTGCCTCACATGGTCATGAAGCGGAAAGCGAATATTCTTGAAAATCGCAATCTTGAAGAAGCCCAGCAAAGCTACCTTTACTAAGCCGGTTCCCCCATTAATCAATAACACGCCAGATACAATAAAAATCAGGAAAGGATTCCCGGTTTGAATAATAAAAACGCCTAATAAATAGCCGATGGCTCTTGAGCCTGCGTCACCCATCAACAGAATACTTGGATAAGCGTTGTACCAGAGATAACCCGTTAAGGTTCCCACCATGGAAAAAGCCATGATGGCCCACACTGCGCCGTCTGGATAATGAGGAAGTAAGAGATAAGAAGAGATTCTTGCGTGGCCTAGAATGAAATACATCAAGCCACCGAGTGCTGTTAGGGCGATGGTGGCTAAGGTTCCTGATAAACCATCAACACCATCAGAGCAATTGGTTGAGTTGATGGCGACCCAGATGAGCACCGTACCGCAGGGAACACTTACCCATACTGGTGCCATCCAGGTGAATTTTGTGAAGGGGAACCATACTTGTAGAGGTTCTAACTTAGTAAGGACTAGCATTGTGCACAGTGCAAGTATCAAGTCGATACTGCCTTTAATAACACGTCCCCAAGCTACGCTACTTTTGTCGTCAAGCCATCCACCCATCATGGCGAAAAAGGTGAGTGCAAGAATTGCCAGGGTGTCAAAACTTGGGGGCACGACTAGAAGCTGAACCACCAGAAAAATGCTAACGAAAATAACCCCAGCGCCCGTTGGTTTGCCAATGGACTTGCTTGCATCAACAGCAAACTCCCGACCTCTATCAGTGGGCAGCTTATGCATGAGTCGGGGCAAGAGTGTAAAGCTTAATAGCCAGCAAAGCAGAATGCCTAGACCACCCAGAAAAAGATGTGAGTTAAGTAAACGTAATGGTCCAAAGAATTCAGAATACTGACCAAGAAGATAAAGCAAGTGTGTGCACCATTATTATTGATATGAATTCACTAGCGCTGACTATAGCTAAAAAATATGGCTGAGTCATTAAAGGTGAGTTGAAGCTTTTATTTCTGGTTTTGGGTCAGGAGAGGTAGACGCCAATGAAATTTTCTTCAAAAGCGAGTTGATATTTGGCTAACTTCAAATGATGATATTCTGCATTAAGACAGTTTCCGCTGGCTAAGTCATATTCAAGGCCATGCCATGGACAACGTAGTTTATTTTCCTGAAGGCATTGATTGCCTAAAGGTTTTTTCTGGTGAGGGCATTGATTCAGTAACAGGTGGTTTTTATTTTCAGAATGAATCAATAAAAGAGATATGCCTTCAACATTGAAACAACGCTGATAACCTTCTTGTAAATTGATGAGTCTTTCCAGTTTTATGAATCTCATAAGTCAAATCCCTACATCCTTCTTCTTGGGTCTGTCATAGAGTGATGGATTATAAGTTAGCATTGATACAGAAAGTTGAGAACTGTTTTCGTGATGCGGAAATTTTTTTCGAAAGAAAGTTATCGCGTCCAAAAGTCCTGTTCAATATTCGTGGGCAAGATGCAGGAAGAGCATATTTTCCGGTTCAGAGAAAATCCAGGAAACCTCTGCAGGTGGAATTACGTTTTAATGAGAAATTACTGGAAAGAAACCCAGAGGAATTTATCAATAAAGTGGTACCTCATGAGTGTGCACATTTAATTGTTTATGAATTATTTGGTACAAAAATAAAACCACATGGAGAAGAATGGAAAGCAGTTATGGAAGGGCTTTTTGGCGTGAAGGCCGATATTACCCATGATTTTGATACCGAAGAAATTGTAAACAAGCCCTACATATATAGCTGTGCTTGTGAGAACCGTAAAATTGCTTTTACTCCGAGGCAGCATAAACAAATGCAGAAGGGTAGTCAGTATATCTGTCGTGCTTGCAGAAGTGAGGTGCATTTTCTGTTCGAAAGGCAGGCAAGTGTTACTCAGAAGAAAGCAGATTACGCTTTAATAAAAGGCTTATTTGTTTTTCAACAAAGTAATAACATTGTTTTTGATGATGTTTTACAAACTCGCTTGAACTATATCCTGAACAGGAAAAAACCATCAAATGTGTTTTCTTCAGGAGTTTTAGATCCTGAATTATTTAAAAACTGGTTGAGAATGAATTCCCTAATCAGGAAGTATAAAGGCGATGTGATGATTACTGATTTGCCTGACTTGATTGAGCAGGACTTAGTGAGTCATGTAATACTTGTTGTAGACGATTTTGAAGATGTGAGGGAAAAACATTCGAGTATTCTAGAGGAGTTAAATCATCAGGGTATTATTACCAGAACACTAAGATATTAAGTGATGAAATAAAAAAGGGGCTTAAAGCCCCTTTTTTAATGTTTTATTTGAAATCTATTATTTCAGCTGTTGGAGGGTTAACTGCCTCCTGGTTGAAGGCTTCAGGGCCTTTATCACCAACAGTGTCTGGGAACCAGAAAGCTTATTCCATATCGAGAGTCTCTAGCGCTCTAATATCCGTGGGAAGCCCGTTTAATACCATGCCGATTTTGGGGCCTGCACCAGGGAAAGTTTCAAAATCGTTAGTATCATTTTTGTCATCGTTGTAATAAACGCTCAGGCTCATGCCTTCCAGATGCTCCATCGGCAGTTGGAACGACATGAATATATCCCATCCCAAGCCGCTCTCTATCCATGTCCAGTCACCAGGAAGTCCAGCACCTGCCGCTTTGGTTTCTTCCTCATCCATAACGCCATCAATTTTTCCATAAATTCGATCACCTTTTTCATCAAGGAATGTTTGAGCAGAAACACGACCGCCTTCCAGACCGTTCATGTCTGCGTACATCAGGATTTCAGGATCCTGGAATAGTTTGACGAAAATCGCGCCTTTTCCAACTTCAGTTCTATTTGGCATTACCATTCCCTGTTCATAAAAACTGATTTCAGAATTCATGCTGAAGATGGGTACTTTTCCTCTCAGTACGATAACGATTTTTACAAGAGCAGTGGCTCTAACGGGACCATCTTTTACTCCCAGTACTTTGATACGAACGTTTCTCGCGCTATTCATACCCACCCTGAAAAGAGGAGAAAGATTTGCTGAGAGCTCGAAATAAACATTGTCAATGACTCGTTGGTCAGCAGCAGTTCCTACGTATGGTCTAACATCCTTGAAGTTGAGAAAGTTTTCAGGGTCGTACTCAACATGATAATAGCTGGAAATAATTTTATTATGCTCAAGATCTGCTCTGATGTAGTCAGCTGAGCTTCTTTCTGAATTGTTTTCAACAATATAGGCATAACGAGTATTGCCGTTTGAATCTTTAATTTTCAATTCCTTAAGAATTTTTCCTTCTGAGAGTTTCATGCTTTGAGGGTTATAGGCTTTTTCTCCTGCATCTCTATACATGAAAATCAGTAAGTCTTTTGGATCAAGCTGTAAATAGGTACCAGCCACAGGTGATTTATTTATATCAGGGATGTAGATGTAATGGCTCTTGCTATCAAATTCATCAAACTGAAAAGGTATGGCTTTTAGTTTGCCATCCCAAACTGCCATAAGAGAAAGTTCGCTGAATTTCCTGCCGAGTAGATCAGGTAGTTCCTTGCCTTCAATGCGCATTGGGTGAAGAAAGCCGTAGTGTCCTACATTAAAGCTTTCAACCATTTGTCTAAGCTGGGGAATGGAAAGTTTCCGGATGAGTTCCTGATCTTTTGCAAGATTACCAGGTTCAATTTTGCTTTCCTGAAGGAAAGTCTTGAATTGATCGTCAGGGAGTTTTTTGTCAGCAAAGGCAAAGCTACTAATACTTAAAAAAATACTGAGTAAGCTTGCAGAAATAAAACGTAGTTTCATGGGTCTCTCCAGTTAAAAAATCTAACAGGTAAAAATAAATTGTTGTTTTTGCAATTTCAGTAACGATAAGGGTGCAGTTCACTTTCTTAATGAGTGATGACTGAATACTGAATCGTGACTGAATATTGCCTGTTTGATTGGATTTTGCTTATGTGCCTTTGTTTTGCAGGCTGTAAGAATTTGTAATTATCTGTTTACAGCGTTTGCTAGTTAAGAGGGATTATTCATGGAATAGAGTATGAATATCCACCTGTTCCTCAACAGAAAGCTTGGCAATCATAGCAGCTCAGATACAAAAAACCACGCCTTAGAGTGGTTTTTTGGGTAATCACTGAATACTAATTGTAAGGTTTTTACATCTTATAAACCTTGATTTCAGGTTTATTGTTAACGATGTCTGCAAACTCTTCAACACCAATATCCAGTTCCTGATTAAACATCTTAATCTCAACACTCAAATTCAGTGTACCTTCTAAAGGGATTTTAGGAATGTAGTATCCCACGTTAGGAAGCTGACCTTTGTAGTATTCAGCCTTATCGTCAGATTCGGCATCATCCTCGTATAGCACCTCAACTGGTACTTCCTCTGTTCCCGAAATGTTTAGATTTGAGAAGAGCATTAAACCGTAATGGGTATCCATCCAAACCCACGGGGTAATTGTAGAATCCAGTGGTGTGCTAATCATTTCCTTCTCCACTTCAGATATTTGACCATCAACAATAGCTGGCTCATTTGGACCACCTTTTACTCTCACCTCGGCACCTTGTAAGTCGTAACCATCAAGAGACAATTTTAATTCGGGCTTACCAACTAGCCTCCTTCTCACGGTAGGGATTTCAACTTGTGCGTCGTAGTTGATTTCCTGTTCGTAATGCAGGATTTGAAGTTTCATATTTAGTAGAGGAGTTTTTAGGTAAGTCAGGGTCATTTTGTACTGTGTTGTTGAACGCACAGGACCTGATTTTTCAGCAATTGCTTTTGCAATAACGTTCTTATTGGTCAGTTGTACAGGAACGCTAGCGAATGCGTTGGCTTTCATAAGAATCTTGATGGTATCTATTGGTTTTCTTGGGTGAGCGCCATCAAAGCTATCGTAGTAAAACTCCTGCCACATGAAGGCATTTTTAGGGTCTACTTTTAACGCGTAATAGTCCGTCTCAACTCGTCCTAACTTTGAGCTGAATCGAACATAGTAGTTTTCTGACTCAAGACGGGCATCTTCCACGATATACACATAACGTTTAACCCCGTCATAACCAGAAACTTCGATTTCGGCTAGCACTTTGCCATCAGTTGCCATTCCGTTTTTACGACGTGGTCCAGCATCTTTAAGCATGAAGAGCAAATCATCATTGCCATCAAAAAAACCTTCTGTACCGACAATGGGATCTTCATCTTTCAGTTTTTTTTCAAGGTCAGGCATATAGATATAACCAGATTCTGTTCGTTCATCGAACTGGAAAGGAATGGGATTCATCCTTCCACCACTGACAGCAGCCAATGAGAGGGAAGCGATGCGACTTCCTTTAATAACTTGTACTTCTTCAGGTTTCAGTGTGATTACACGGGAATTATCTGCGGTTTCGCCTCCTTTAGAAGCTGAAACTGGCAAACTGAAAACTACGAGACCTGCTACCAGTCCAAACAGAACGATGCTTTTACTGAAATAAGACTGTTTATGAAAAAAGCTATTGAAAACAATTGCTTGTGACTTCATAGATTATCCCTCTTAGCTGTAGAGCTATCTTTATTGTTATTTATTATTTTTCCTGATGTTCACCAGAAACAAGGACTTAGCACATTGTTTCTTCATCATGTTGTTGCAAGCTGAGTCCATCTTGCTGCAACGGGTATGAATAGCACATTAAGATGACGGACATCGCCGATATTGCTACCAGTGCCCGCTCATCCATATGGGTGAGCGACTAATAATGCCAAAGTCGCTGGAATTCTCAAGTCATGCTTTCATAAATTGCATGTTTGTCAGGCTAAAAGCCGTGAGGGTACAAGTCTGCATTTGAGGACAATAGGCCGTTGCGGACGGTGAAAGCTTTGCAAGCCTGAAAACCCATGGCCACAATATCCATAAGTTGTTTAAAGAAACCCTTAACCCAGCGTATGGAGAGCCCATCTTATGAACCAGGCAAGCGTGGTAGTTCAGACTCTTTCAAGAAAACCTGATGACATCGAGTTGTTGGCTAGAAGCCTTGAACAACCCGATTACCAGCAAATCAATACCGACTGGTTTGCTGCAAATCCAATACTTACCACCTATATGAACGTATTTTCCATTTATATTCCTAGGGGAGAGAAGTTCTTCATCAAATCCGTCAGGTATTTTGAAGAGCAAATCAATGACCCTGTGCTTCGTGATGAGGTGAAAACCTTTATTAAACAGGAAGCTAATCATTACAAAGCGCATGATGTATTCAATCATGGTCTTGAAAGTCGTGATGTGCGTTCCTTAAGGGAAGAAAAGGCTGCTGAAAAACTATTCAGCTTTATGGAGAAATACCTTCCTAAAAAGGTCCAGTTGGGCATTACAGTATTTGATGAACATATTACTGCCAGTGGAGCAAAACTTTTGCTTGAGCACGAGAAACTTGCCCAGACATTCGACCCGGAAATGAGAAAGCTCTGGGAATGGCATGCGGTAGAGGAGATTGAACATAAGTCAGTAGCCTATGATGTTTATCAGGCCATGGGTGCAGGTTATTTTCATCGTATGTTTTCGGCCTTTCTCGCAGTTGCTATTCAGGGTGCTTACCTTGTGGGTTCTGAAAACCGCTTAATGAAGGAAAGGGGGGTAAAACGATTCAGTAAGGAAGGAAAGCAGGCAGGCAGAATCCTGTCATCCAGGTTGAAACTGAAAAAAGTCAGTAAGGAATTTCTGCTTTATTTTAAACCTGGCTTTCATCCTTGGGATATTGATGACAGACCATTTGTTAAAGCATGGTATGCACGGAATCCCGAGTATCAGAAAGTATAAGTCCTCGGTTTTTCATGTTAGGTGAATCGTGCTTTTCTGCCTGTTCGTCTAGGGTTTTTGCCTTGCATCCCTTTTAGACTTGCTAAAAAACAGACTTCGTTTTATTTTCAGGCTCCTCTGAATCTATTGAGTACGAATTAGATTCGCTATCAGGTAGCTTTGAAATGGCAGGTTTTTTTGAAGTAAAAATAACGGTAGATGCGCCCCCGGAATATCTCTGGAGGGTGCTGATCGACTTTGAAAAATATCCAGAGTGGAACCCTTTTATTACCCGGATTGAGGGTGAGGCGCGTATAGGTTCTCACATTGTCCTTCATATAAAACTTGATCCCAATGCTGAATCCCTTCGTTTATCAAAGCAAATGATTATATCACTTAAGGAAAACCAGCATCTCAGTTATGACCAGCATTTTTTAAGCTCAAGTTTGTTTAACGTGGTACGTTGGCAAACAATCAGACCTGTCGATGATGGGAGGAAAAGTCTCTATCACTCTCATCAGAAGATTTCAGGGATAGGATCATGGCCAATTACACGCATGTATGGTGATCGAATTGCTGAAGGTTTTCAGGCATCAAGCATTGCATTCAAGAAGCGTGTAGAAGAACTTTATAAAGAGGAACTTTCTAAAAAGGAAAACACTTAGCTTAGCGCTTGGCAGCAACCGCTTTGAGTGCGGTTGCAATACTTCTTCCAGTCGCTCTTAAAAAGGATATATCCAGTTCGGAAAAAGGCTGGATGCTGGCAAGTTCGAGAACCCCGATAAGATCCTCATCGAAGAGCACAGGCATGATAAATAGTTTTGGCTGTTTAACGCTTCCTAATCCAGACTGAATAATCTGGAAACTTTCTGGTGTTTCGTACATTTGTAATTCATTTTTATCTAGAGCTGCCTGACCAAGCAACCCTTCACCTAATTGAATCACATTTCTCGGGGAGCTATTTTGTGACAGACCATGTTGAGCGATAAGTGAAAGTTGATTGTTTTCAAAGAAATACAATGAAGCAACCTGAGAGCTGACTTCTGGAACAAGGAAGCTCAGGATTTTTCTTGCAAGTACATCAAGCTCTTTCTCACCACTCATGACCGCATAGAAGCGACTTAATCGTGCTTTCAACTCATTTTCCTGTTCGATTTGCTCGTGTAGTAGTTCAAGTTCCTGTTTTTCAATACTGATTTCCATGAGGTTGAGGAAACGACCTATTTCACGATGCTCTCTTAAATAGGCATACATAAAGCCAAATAGATTGATGGATAACACCAGAGTAATCAGGTTTTCCCAGTCTGGTTTGATTGAAACAGTGAATATACTGGTCAGAAAGAGAAGGCAGGCAAGTAGATTGCTAATCAATAAATATTTGATTTGTATATGTAACAAAACAAATACAAAGAAATAGGTATAAATCAAAACTAATTCAAGGCTGTGCGATAAATTTTCATCAGAATTTGTTGAAAAGCCCAGGGCCATAAGGGCAAGAATAGCAGAACAGAATAAGCCAACATAAAGCTGTGGCCGTTTCTCAAAAAATTCCTGTTTTTGCGCAATCCACAAGGTTGTTACAACAAGGCCAGATAACATGTAAATACGCATAACACCTGAAAGGCCAGATAAATCAAAAGGCTTATTAATAATATCTTTCAAGCTTGAGACCAAGGCGATTAAAAAATTATTGACACCAATATCGAAAAAAATGGCTTGAAGAATTAACAACACCGGAACAATAAGGAAAAGAAATGAACCTTTAAAGGTTTGTTGAGTCAGGCTTGAGAAATGTTCATCAAAAGGATGCCGAAGCTTTTGTGGTAGCTGTAGGTTTTTATGACCATCAAGTTTGACACTCATTAATAAGGTTTTGTTTTCCTTGAGGCGCGCTTCCTTGGCATGCAATTGATTCTTTGCGTGCTTTTTAGTTGTCGATGTAAGTGATTCCACGGAGGTCATCTGTTTGTGTCGTTCTTATTATTGTTTTTTTGCCGGTTCAGGATTTCAGTCGCAGTTTGGCAAGCTGTCTTGATAATACCAAGATATTGCCTTTGTCGTCCCATATCTCAACATCTTCTTCCAGTAGACCCTGGGTCATATAACGGGTGCGAGCTCTTAGCTGTAAACGCGAACATTCAGGAATTGCTCTTACATTGACGGTCATTTCAATGGTAGGAACCCAGCCATTGGCACCGTAACGAGTAAAAATCACGGGTGGCAACATGTCGGGCACCATCAGGAGTGAATAGACATCAAATTTGCTCTGGTCCTTGAATTCTAGCCAGGCATTCATTTCAGCTTTTTCCCGGAAATCGCCTTTGTTCCAGCCGCAACAGGCGGGGTCAAAGCGCATGTTGAATTGTTCATACATGCGAAGATGAGGAGCAATCTCAGCCACAGGAAGACAGGCAGAAAAGTCTGCGATATCAGGTGTCTTCTGTCCGATATAGTTTTCACCTTTTGTTCTGCTTAAATCGGAAAAAGCCGCCGTGAAGCGAATTCTTTCTTCTCCTTCCTGCATGAGTCTGGCAGATATTGTTGAAACACTTTTGCCTGCCCTAAGCGGTTCAAATTCAAGCCTTGCCTGAGCGTTGTCTGTCTTATCAAGATAATAGGCAGTAACGGAAATAGGATCCTTATGCTCAAGTTGTGTAGCCATGGCTTTGGCACAATGTGCCATCAGATAGCCGCCATTAGGAATGCTGCCGACATTCCAGAGGTCGCTGATCTGTAAATCAGCGTAATGATCCTGTGTGTTTTCGATTTCAGTTGATAATGAAAAATTGTTTGTCATTGACAGGGGAAGCCTTATGTTTTGTTTCTTTTCCTTGGGAGTTTATCGTTTGCATGGGTCTTATAACATCCCCAGTAAGGATTTTGCATAACTCGTCAAACATTCAATGCTGTCTGCTGATGTATTGAGTTTTATCACCTATTCCCATAGAGTGAGCTTTCAATTCTGAAAGCTCATGATTGAATCTACAGGGCTTTCCTATTCATTGCTAATTCATTGCTAAACCATTCATTCAAATAGAGAGGAGATGACATCATGGGAGACGCATATATCGTTGCAGGTGTTCGAACTGCAGGTGGCCGTAAAGGTGGTCGTTTAAGGGATTGGGAACCAGCCGATTTGGGTGCAGCTGTTCTTGATGAAATCATCCGTAAGACGGGAGTTCCCGGAGATAAGGTTGATGACGTTATTTTTGGCTGTGTGAGTCAGTCGGGTGCGCAGACTGGCAACATTGCTCGAACATCAGTACTGAGTTCATCACTGCCTATCACCGTTCCGGGTACTACTGTTGATAGACAATGTGGTTCATCTCAACAGGCGCTGCATTTTGCTGCTCAGGCTGTTATGTCTGGCACACAGGATGTAGTCATTGCTGGCGGTGTGGAAAGCATGACCAAAGTACCTATGGGTTCTACGGTGTTTGATGCCTTGAAAGCAGGTCATGGTCATCCTTACATGGGTAAGGGTATTCAGGCTGCATACCCTGGGGTTCAGTTCAGTCAGTTCATGGGCGCTGAAATGGTGGCCAAGAAATTTGATATCAGCCGTCAGGAGATGGAAGAGTTTGCTGTATTGAGTCATCAACGCGCTGCAGCAGCGACTAATGAGGGTAAATTCAAGGACGAGATTCTTGTGCTCAAGGGTGTTGATAAAGAAGGTAATGAAGTGACCCATGATGCTGATGAAGGTATTCGTCCAGAAACCAATCTCGAAGCACTGGCTGGCTTGAATCTCTTGGCGCCTGATGGGCGTATTACTGCTGGTACTTCTAGCCAGATTTGTGATGGTGCTTCTGCCATGATGCTGGTTAGTGAAAAGGCGCTTAAAGAACTTAACCTGAAACCATTAGCCAAGATAAAAGCCTTGGCATTAGCGGGTACTGATCCGGTAATGATGCTTGCAGGTCCTATCCCTGCCACCGAGTCTGTTCTTAAGAAAGCAGGCCTTAAGATTGAAGATATCGACCTTTATGAAGTTAATGAAGCTTTTGCTTCTGTTCCTCTCGCCTGGAGAAAGGAAGTGGGTGCAGAGATGGATAAGCTGAATGTGAATGGCGGTGCTCAGGCACTTGGTCATCCATTAGGCGCGACAGGTACCAAACTTATGACAACCCTTGTGCATGAATTGAAACGTCGGGGTGGGAAATATGGTTTGCTGGCCATCTGTGAAGGTGGTGGTACGGCTAATGCTACTGTTATCGAGATGTGCTAAGGCTAAATACGCTTTGGTTTGAAGCCGCTAAGTAGGCTGCTAGTATTAAAGGCTCCGTTTTTACGGAGCCTTTTTTTTGTCTTTTATTAAAACTATCTATTGGGGTTAAGGGCTTATGGGTGTCTGGATTGTTCGACTTGCTTATCTGGTTGTGGCTCTTGTTCTGGTTGGGGTGGGTTTGTATTTCTATCCCATGGCAAAGACCACGAGTGTCGATACCCATTATGGAACCTTATTAGGAAAGCAGCGCTCAGGCATTAACATCTTTCTTGGTGTGCCTTTTGCAAAAGCCCCTTTGGGGGAGTTGCGTTGGGAAGCCCCCGCAGCATTGGAAGCATGGGAAGGAAAGCGGAAAGCTTTCAGGAAATCCAAAGCCTGTATTCAGGGTGCTGAGCCTAATCCAGCCATTCTGATGGGTGAGAGTGAGGACTGTCTTTATCTCAATGTCTGGGTACCTGAGGGTGATGGTCCTTTTCCTGTGATGTTATGGTTTCATGGTGGCGGCTTTATGCTCGGTTCTGCAAGTGAGCCTGGTTATGACGGTGCTCGTCTGGCACGAACTGAGAATGTTGCTATTGTGTCCTCGAACTATCGTCTGGGTTATCAGGGTTTTCTCAGGCTACCCTCATCAGAAGGTAAGCAGATTGAAGGTAATCAGGCTTTTCTCGATCAGCTTGCCGCACTTAAATGGATTAAGGAAAACGGCAAGGCTTTTAACCTCGATACAGAAAACATCACCCTGTTTGGTGAATCAGCGGGTTCCATGAGTGTGTGTATGTTGTTGGCGAGTCCTCTAACCAATGGTTTATTTCAAAAAGCCATCATGCAAAGTGGCACCTGTGCCCTGAATCTCTTGCATTCAAAAACAGAGGCAGAGGCTTATGGAGAAAGTTTTCTTGAGAAGGTGGCTTGTGACAACAATGCTTCGCCGCTTTCCTGTGCGCGCTCAAGAACGGTGAATGAAATTTACAAAGGCCTGAACGTGCAGAAAAACGAAATGTTTACCAAAGCATTTTCTGATTGGAGTTTTGCGCCTGCATCAGTAACGGATACAGCATTTCTGCCAGTGGCTCCAATGGATTTAATTCAAAGCTCATCAAAAGAGAATGTGGCGTTGATGATTGGTGTGACAGCTAACGAAGGTAGTTTGTTTGATGGCATGAATCCTCATGCGAAGCAAGGCGACGATTGGGCGGTCTTTCTTGAGGAACGCTATCCTGAGTCAGGTGAAGCACTTGCGGAGCTTTATCCTTGGGATGGTCTTGTTAAATCTGGACAGGTCAGTTCGCAGATACTGAGTGATGCAGTCATGAATTGCCCAGCGAAGCAATTGGCTGATATGTGGTCTGCCACGCATCCAACCTATTTTTATTATTTTAACGAAGAGGTGAGCGCACCGCTTTTTGATTTGATGTCTTTTCAGTGGTCAGAAAATGCCGGTGATCTTGGTGTTGCACATTCAACAGAGATTCCCTATATCTTTCGAGTAAATGGTGTTCTTGGTTTTGTCTGGAAAGATCATCAGAAAAAACTCAGGGATAAAATGGGTAAGGCCTGGGCAAATTTTGCAAAAACAGGAAACCCGAATGGCAATGAGGAAATCTGGTGGCCTGCCTATGACGCGCAAAATAGACAGTATGTGGAATTCAATGGTGTGGATTACCCAGAAGCAAGCGCTATTAAAAGTAATTTAAGAGCTGATTTCTGTGATTTCTGGTATGAGCATCCAATAAAATTACATTAAGTTTTAAAAACTAAACATCTTTGCTAATAACACAGGAATAGCTGTTTCAACTTTCAGTATACGTTTGCCAAGAGAAACAGCCGTAGCGCCTTGCTGAGTAAAGCAATCCACTTCTTCTTGAATAAATCCCCCTTCAGGACCAATCAATAGTACGTGCTCACCATGTTTCTGAATGGTTGCTTCAACAAAATCTCCCGGATGCGCTAACCAGACCTGCCTGTTTCTACAAATATCAGTCAGATTTTTTTCAATAAACAGTTTGAAATTTTTATGAAGAAAAACCTCTGGCAAGATTGTGTCAATGGATTGTTCCAGGCCCTCAATTAAATAATTTTGAAGATTATTGAGTGTTGGACTTTGCCAGTAATTTTTTTCTACCCGTTGAGTCTGTAGCAAGTGAATTTCCTTAACACCTAAACTGCTGAGATGAACCAGTATGCGTTTAAGTTGTTGAGGCCGTGGAAGTGCCAGAATCACAATACAAGGTAGTTTTTCCGGTGGGTTTTCAAACAATTCTGCTTTAAATCTCAATGCTGATTCTGTTAGTTTGGTGATCAGTCCTTTGCCTTTCAAGCCACCTAGTTCACCTACCTGAAGATGTGAACCTTCCTTGAGTTTCAGAACTTCTTGAATATGCCGGACTTGTTCAATATCGGTAATTTCAATGAGGTCACGACCGTGCTCACTTTCGTCAAGTCGTTGTGAAGGATTAAATAATAGAATGTTCATTTCAAAAACATGAGAGCTGCGTTGAAAAAAGAGATAATTATCGTTTGAAGAAGGGCATTCTGTTACGGCTGAAGGGTAGGGTCAACGTCGAAGCCATAAATCTTCATCTGTCATTCGAGAGCGTGACGATTTTATGAGTATAATTCGCATCCATTTCTAATTTGTGTTGAGGGCTGTATGAAACCATTGGAAGGCATTCGTGTGATTGAGTTAGGGCAGTTACTGGCGGGACCATTTTGTGGAACCCTGCTTGCCTATTTCGGAGCGGAAGTCATAAAAGTGGAACCACCAAAAACAGGTGATCCTATTCGGGGCTGGCGTTTACTCGATGAAGACGGTACGGCTTTCTGGTGGCGAAGTCTTGCGCGCAATAAAAAATGTTGCACATTGGATTTAAAACAGGAAAAAGGCAGGGAGCTTGCGAAGGCGCTCATCAAGGATGCTGATGTTGTTATTGAAAATTTCAGACCGGGCATGATGGAAGAGTGGGGCATGTCTTATGATGAACTGAAAGCCATTAACCCGCAGATTATTTTTACTCGTATTTCGGGTTATGGGCAGACAGGTCCTTATTCATCAAAACCAGGTTTCGCTTCAGTATGTGAGGGCATCAGTGGTTTTCGTTATGTGAATGGTTTTCCTGATCAAGCACCTGTGCGTCCCAATTTAAGCATCGGTGATACCCTGGCAGGTATTCATGCATTCATGGGCATCCTGATGGCTTTGTTAAATAAGGAAAGGCATCCATCGGAAGATGCTGGGCAAATCGTGGATGTTGCTATTTATGAATCCATTTTTAATTTACTAGAAGGTGTTATTCCTGAATTTTCTGGTGCTGGTGCTATTCGTCAGGCATCTGGAACAACCATTACAGGTATCGTGCCGACTAATACGTATCGAACCAAGGATGCGAAATTTGTTGTGCTCGGTGGTAATGGAGATTCCATCTTTAAACGTTTGATGACGACCGTTGGCAGAAAGGATCTTGCTGATGATCCTGACCTTGCAGTTAATACGGGAAGAGTAAAACGTGAGCAGGAAATTGATGAAGTGCTTGCAAGTTGGTGTGCATCGAATACAAGAGATCATATTCTGGATGTGATGGCAGAAGCCCGAGTGCCAGCAGGACCTATCTATAACGCTGCAGATATGATGGCTGATGAACATTTTCAGGCACGGGGTTTGTTTGAAAAAGTTGAAATTAATGGCAAACCTCTGGATATCCCTGCCATCATGCCAAAACTGAGCAAGACTCCTGGTTCTACAGAGTGGCCTGGCGGGGAACTCGCCAGTCATAACGAGGAAATTTTCTCGACCATTCTTGGATTAAGTGATGAGGAAATTGCAGCGCTCAGTGCAGATGAAATTATCTAGTGAGCGAATTTTTCTTCCCGTGGTAAAAGAAAAATAAAAAATAACAGGGCACAAACGGCGCAAGCACAGATGAATAACATCATGATTGTGGGTGTTTCACTGTGAAGGCTCGCAACAAGAAGTCCAACCAAGGCGGCGAGTGTGTTCTGAATAATGCCGCTGAATGAGGAAGCTGTGCCCGCAATGTGCGGGTAATGTCTCAGGCTTGCTGCATTACATTGTGGTAACACGGCTCCGGTTCCCAAGGCATAGAAGGCAATAGGAATGACGACAGCAAGGGCATGAAAGACTTCCAACAAAGAAAGTACCAATCCAAGGATGGCTGCAAAAAGCCCAATAACAATGCCAGTACAAATAAGAGAGCTTGTTTTTACCTTCCCGCTTAATCTGCCTCCCGTTGTTGAGCCAATCACAAAGCCGCTGACCATACCTAAAAAGCAATAGGAAAACTCTTGTGGTGTTAATTCAAGAAATTCAATGAAAATAAAAGAAGAGGCGGAAATAAAAGCAAACAAGCCTGAAAAAATCAAACTCAGGATTAATGTATAGGCAAGAAATACAGGGTCACTAAATAGAACCCTGTAGTTTTTCATGATCAATAAAGGGTGAATGGATTGTCGCAGGTCAACTTGCATGGTTTCACCGATAAAGAAGAGATAGATGCTGCAACTGATAAGGGCGAGAACAGCGAGTACGAAAAAAATCATGCGCCATTCAAAATGTTCAACGAGAAATCCACCAATAACGGGTGCAATGGCGGGAGCAAGCGCCATCATACTGGCAAGGTAACCAAAAGCCCGAGCTGCACCTTCTGCACCATAAATATCCCGAACCATGGTTCTTCCAATGGTTGGGCCAACACAGGCACCAACGGATTGAACGAATCGAAAAAAAATCAAGGCGTTAATATCTTTTGCGTAGGCACAGCCAATACTTGAAACGATAAAGAGAAGAAATCCTGAAATAAGAATAGGCCTTCGTCCAAAACGGTCTGCCAACGGTCCCCAAAAAGGTAAAGCAAAGGAAGTGCCTAACATAAAGATGCTAAGCGTCATCTGCATCTGTTCAATACTTGCTGCTAGTTCATTCTTAATCGTAGGTTGTGCAGGCAGATACATATCGGTAGATAGAGGTCCGATAGCAACCAGACTTGCAAGAATGGGCAAAAGCCATGCAGAGCTAGAACTTATTTTCACGAAAGGCCTTTGCTACTCAGAATTTAAGGGTTCGCCCAAATCAAGATTGTGAAGTTTCTCAATATCAGTGTGATAATGCTTAATAGCTATCAGTAAACAGGGCACAGCAATTAATGTCACTAATCCTGCGCAGAATAATGAGATAGTTAATGCGTGTGGGTTTCCCGCCGCTTGTAATTTGTCGCTTAAGAACCCAACAAAGCCTGCTGATACGCCGCCACCAATAATATTAGTCATTAGCAAGTGAAAGCCTAGCATGGTTGCTCGGTGAGGAACTGGAGTTAGTTCCTGAATAGATGCAAACACGGGACCGTAATAAAAAGAAACATAGAAAAACGTCAGCGCCATACAAGCGTAGAAAAGAGTTGTATCGGGTGTCAGGAAGCGATAACTCATGAGGGCGGGCGCTACGAATAACAAAGTTATCAAGAGGAATCCCAAGCGACCACTTTTGAAGCGTGCGTGAAACCAGTCGCTCATGAGTGCGCCGAAAACAGCGGCGAGCGTTCCACTTAGCATGAAAATAAGACCAAAGGTTTTGGCAATTTCAGCTTCATTAAAACCTCTTTCCCTGACAAGCCAGAGCATTTCCATGGCGCCAGCGCCTACCGGGAAACTCATGGCAATAGCAGCGGTTACTGTAAATACAAGCGCGCGAGACGTGTTCAGGCAAAATCGAACTTCATTGATAGCGTTTCGAAATGAAAATTTCTGGAGTTTTAGTTTGGTGCTGTTATTACCTTTATCCATTGCTCCTCGTTGAGGATCTTTAAGTAAAAAGCATATGCCTACAAACAGAAGACCAATAAAGCCAAGAAGATAAAAACAATTCCGCCAACCGATTTGCGGACCAAGCCAGCCTGCCAGTAAATAACTGGAGCCGGCACCAATAGGCACACCGAAGTAATAGATGCCTGTTGCCATGCCTCGTTTTTCAGGAGGAAACAAGTCACTCAACATGGACATAGCTGTCGGTGATAAAGCAGATTCACCCACACCAATAAACACACGTGTCAAGGCAACCTGAATGAAATTATGAGTGGCGCCTGTTGCAGCAGTGAGCGTGCTCCAGATAGCTAAACCTACCCCAATGATGCGTGGTCGATGAAAACGGTCAGCCAATGCGCCCATGAAAAGACCTGTAATGGCATAAATAGTGACAAAGATAAGGCCCGTTAATAATCCAAATTGGGTATCACTCAAATTCAAATCAGCAACGATTGAAGGTGCGAAAGCGGAAAGTAGGTTGCGGTCCACCATGTTGAGGTAGTTGAGTGCAACGAAGAAAGCTAGATAGCTATAGGCAGATTTCATTGAGGAGCTTGTTTTTCTTATTCTTAAGGCTTGTTTTTGAGTGGATAGAGTCTATCACAGGGAGTAGGGCATTAGGCTTTAATAAGCCGCCATGAAATCTGCATGTTTGCACATAAAGGATCTTGCGGTCTTACGAAGTCGACAGGAAGTGAATTGTTGTTAATGGCATTAGTGGGAGCAGTAATGGGTTCTACGCAAATGGCATGTTCAGGTTTGTCATACACTATCCAGTGAGAGCAGTTGCTTGAAATTTCCAGACATAGCGCCTTTGGCCAGATCAGGCGAGGATTTTCTTTCACACCTGTAAAACAGTCATCCCAAGGTCTGTTGCCAATAGGAATTAGTTTTCCTGTTGGAATCTGGTTTTCGTCACACTCGTATTTATGTTCAGCTTCAAATTCCAGATTAAGCGTTTCACCTCGTTCAAGTTTGCGTTTAAACCACGGGTGCCAGCCGATGCTTGCTGGAAAGTTATCTTTTTCGCTGTAAACACAAAGCTGCATTAACAACCTGTCTTCAAATAGTTCAATCTTTTGTTGAACCTTGCCTCTGTAAGGCCAGGGTTCACTGAGCACAGTTTCTAACAATGCTGAGTTGTGGTTGTTGGAAATAACTTGCCATTCCACATCAAGGCAGGTGCCATGAATAGCATGAGGAGGAAGGTTGAGGGGGAATTGGTAGAGCTTGTTTTCTACATGGAGTTGGCCATTAGGCAAACGACCTACCCAGGGTGCCATGGGGTAGCACCCCCAAGCTAAAGGGTTATCATTTTTTTCAACAAGAAGCGTGAGACCATCGATGTTTAGTTGGGCGATACGCGCACCGTGCTGTTCATCAATCAGAAGTGAGCATTTATCTTGAGTTAGTTCAATCACTTTGGCTATTTTTGATATTAGGAATTAGACTGTGACTAGCATTATATAATCATAAGTGTTGCAGGGCAGATACCGTTTCATGTCTTTTCTGAAAAGAATATCAGATGCGATTGATCGCAAATTAAATTTTCCAGATTTTATTCCGTTTATGGTGACGGGCTTCTGTTTTGGATGGTTTTGTTTCTTTGCGGGTATCTGGTTTAACCAGTTTGGACGAACGCCTCTTGTAGACAAAGCCTTTAATAGTATCTATGCATTATCTTATGACAGTTATAACCGACTACTAAAACCGGAGACCTACGCTTCAAAAAATTTTTTCTGGGTGCCTGAAGAGCATCAGAAGAAAGGTGCTTTTAGCTATTTACCTGATGAAATCTCAGAAGGATACACATTATTGCTTTCTGCTCACCATCAGGGCGCTGAGTTACTTGACCAACAAGGACAGGTCGTACACCAATGGAACTATTCTTATGAGAAAAACCTACCCTATAAAGTAAGCGCGGGCTATTTTTATTGGTGGAAGGCGCATTTGTTTGCTAACGGCGATATTCTGGCCATTGTTAATCTTGATAACACTACGCCATCGGGTATGGCACTTATTAAGCTCGATAAGGATTCAAATCTGATTTGGGAATATCAGGCATCTGTGCATCATGATTTTTTTGTGGATGAACAGGGCTTTATTTATATCCTGCAGCAAGGCATCAGAAAAAAAACCACTGGTGAATTAGCAAGTCTTGCCACCCCATTCCTTGATGAAAAGATTGTTGTACTCGATAAAGAAGGTGAGCTTGTGCGTGAAATCAATCTATTCGATATGATTGCAGAATCACCTTATAAAAAAGTACTGAAAAGGATTCCGAAAAGTATTACTGGTGATTACCTGCATCCAAATTCAATCAGGTTTGTGAGTAAAGAAGCTGCAAAGGCAGCGCCATATCTGAGAGCGAATTCTGTTTTGCTAAGCATCAGGGAACTTGATGCGATTGTTGCTATTGATCTGGAAAAAGAAAGCCTTTACTGGATGGAAAGAGGCCCGTGGTTTTTCCAGCATGATGCGGATTTGTTGCCCAATGGTCATTTGATGGTATTTGATAACGTTAGTCTGGGTAAACAGAGTAGGGTGCTTGAGTATGATCCAATGACCAAACAGGAAATCTGGCAATATGCTGGTACTCAAGACAATCCGCTTTACACAATCATCAGAGGAAGCCAGCAATTATTGGCTAATGGCAATGTATTGATTGTTGAGTCAAATGGTGGTCGTTTGCTTGAAGTTAACCGTCAACATGAATTGGTTTGGGAATATTACAGTCCTGTTAGGGAACAGGATTTTGTTGGCGGTGTAAGTTATAGCCCCGTGTTCATGTTTGCGGAACGTTATTCTAATGATCAGTTGTTGTGGTTAAACAAGGAAAAAGAACAGGGAATTAACCCATGACATTATCTCGTTTTCACTTCTGGTTTGGTGTTTTTGGTATTGTGGTATTCCTGCTAACTGGTCAATACATGGAAATTGTTCATCAGCATCTTGAAAATATGGCCGATAAACCGCGCATGTACTTTCGTTCTGCACATATGTATCTGCTTCTATGTAGCCTCTTGAATCTTTTACTTGGGGTTTATTACAAGCCATCTTTAAAAGTATATGTTCGCTATTTACAGTACTTGATTAGTCTCTTGTTAGTGATTGCGTGGTCGGCTTATCTTGCGGGATTCTTTCTTGAATACGCTTATGCAATGGATCCAGAAAAGGGTTTTCTTAGACCGTTCACTGGGAATGCAAGTTACCTCTTGATGGCTGTGGGTGTGCTTTTATGTTTTCAAGCGTTTTTCGATAGTGATGAACCTGAAAATGTGAGTATCACGGAAGCTTGATGCTTGTTTCGAAGAATCATGGCTTCGTCTATTGGGTGTTGGCTAATGTTGTTCGTGATTGATATGCTAGGGGCTAGCATGGATGCATGAAGCAGCTTTCTAACGCTCAGATTGATAAGAATAAAATAATAAAACTGTCTTTGATGATCATGAACAGTCCACTCCCTAACAAGACACTTACCATCATGTTTTCTGATGTAGCAGGAAGCACATCAATCTATGAATCCCTTGGTGATACCGTCGCTGAAAAATGTATTGCTGATTGTCTTTCAATGATGAGGAAAAATGTTAAGGAAAATCATGGTGTGGTGATTAAAACCATTGGTGATGAACTCATGGCAAGTTTTGAAAACCCAAATGATGCTTATCAGGCTGCCAAGCAGATTCAATCTCAGGCAGAGTTTATAAAGATAAATGATTCTCATTCGGCGCAGATTCGAATTGGTATGCATACCGGTTCAGTCATTCAGAAAGACAGCGATATTTTTGGTGATGCTGTTAACGTTGCTGCAAGAATGACAGCAATTGCCAAGGCAGAGCAGATTATTATTTCGTCGGATCTCTTTGAACTGCTTGATGACGAGAAAAAAGGAACGGCAAGATATTTTGATCGTACCCATGTCAAGGGCAAGGAGCAGCCAATGGATATTTATCAGGTGGTGTGGGAAGAGCAGAATCATACCAGTATCATTACGGCTCATGACGGCGGTGCTATCAATGCATCAAAAGGTGGTTTGATTCTGGTATATGATGGCAAAGGCAGTTTCATATCCAATCAGGATGGCTTAAAGCCATTTACCATCGGTAGGGATGCAAGTTGTGACCTGATGGTGAAGTCGGATTTTGCTTCAAGGATGCATCTCGAGATTTCATGGAAACGTGACAAGTTCATTCTTACCGACCAGAGTACCAACGGAACGACAGTGACAACGGCTTCTGGTGAATCCATTTACCTGAAAAGAGAATCCTATCCTTTATTAGGAAAGGGGAGTATTACCTTGGGTGTTGATGGCAAGCACGTCATTACTTTTGATGTGCTTAATGTGAATCGTTAGTTTTTTGCGCTTATTCCATTTCTTCCATGGCATTCATTGCTTTTGCCGTTGTTTCAAAATCCAGGTTAAGTTTCTCGAACAATGCTTTACTTTCATCTGCAAAACCAACGAATTCAAACCCCGCCTCATAGATGCCATCTGGATTTTTCTTGCTCCATTTCGCAATCACTGAAAACTGATTGAAATCGTTTGCCCTGCCAGAAAAGGGGTTCCTTAAAGCCAGCTCGTAGGTTTCGTTTGATGATAAATCCAGCTGTGTGCAAAGTTTGAAACCCGTATGAGATAGGTCTGCGAGTAAGCCAAAAAACCCGTTATCGTCACCCTGAAAGACACTGACATAAATTGTGGGTGGGTAACGTTCCTGCAGGCGTTTTTCGATATCAGCGCGTTTCATGGATTAACCTGTCTTGAAGTGAATGAGGTAAACAAAAGTCTTGGAAGCAATTGAAGAGGGTAATCTAGGCAAAGTTTAAACCAAGGTCAAATACACAAACTCAAGTGGTTGTTCATCGGAAAAAAGAGGAGTCTAGTTCTACTCATGTTCCTGCTTTGTTGTGCCATTTATAAAGGCTGTTGTAAGATTGTTGCGCATTATTGAACCCTCAGTAGCAAGGAGAAGTTTTGGACGCCAACGCGATTCCCGGATATACCATTAAAAAGAAGCTCGGTGCTGGAGCGATGGCAAGTGTTTTTCTTGCCAGAGAATCCAAACTGGATAGGGATGTTGCTTTAAAAATAATGGCAGGTAAGTTCCTGACCGATCCGTCCTTTGCAGAGCGCTTCCTGCGAGAAGCGCGAATCATGGCATCTATTTCCCATCGAAATATCGTCACGGTTTTTGATGTGGGCTCTCACGAAAATTATCACTACCTGGCAATGGAGTTATTGCCAGGTGGCGACCTCACTGGAAAATTGAAGAAAGGTATCACCCTAAGAGATGCGATTTCCTATGTCATGGATATTGCAGAAGGTTTGCAATATGCAGCTTCGAAGAATTTCATTCATCGTGATATCAAACCGGATAACGTCATGTTTGGTGAAGATGGTCGTGCAGTGATTACGGATTTTGGTATAGCTAGAAGCACTGCTGCAGAAACCAGTATGACCATGGTAGGTAGTATTATCGGTACACCACAGTACATGAGCCCAGAGCAGGCAAGTGGCGAGAAGCTGGATCACCGCACAGATCTCTATTCGCTGGGCATTATTCTGTATGAAATTCTGACAGGGGCTCCACCATTCAAAGGTGAGTCTGCCATCTCAACAGGTGTGATGCATATCACTCAGCAAGTGCCTGATTTACCACCAGAGTATGAAGAATTTCAGGGCATCATTGATATTGCACTTGCCAAGAATCCTAATGATAGGTTCCAGTCAGGACATGAATTTATTGAAGCATTGGCTCAGATTGATTTGAGTTACTACGACGATATGGGTGGTGCAACTCAGGTGATTACGCCTGAAGATATTGAAAAATCCATGGGGCATTCGGGCATGTACTCGGGTGTGAATTCTGGTGTGAATTCACGCGTGGAAACATCTTGGGATACCTATACAGGTAGTGGTTATGCGTATGCTGATACGGGTGGTGCATCGAGAGTGCCCTATGTTGAGCAGAGAAAATCAAGATTCTTGCCTATCAGTTTTTTTCTGATTCTCTTGCTAACTTTGGGTTTGCTCGGGGGTCATGTGTTTTATGTCAATGTTTTGGGAAAACAGATTCCCTTTTCTACCATGACGGATGGCATAGCAAATTTTGTTAACAAGTCATCAGCATCAGGAAGAAATATGGATCTTTCGGCTGTAGCAACTTCGATGTCAAATGCATCAAGAGGATTAGGAAATTTTTCAGCCAGTTTATTGGGAAGCGTTTTACCGCCCAAGGAAGATGTGTCTGGTCTTACACCTGCACAACAGAAAGCGGTCGCCACTCTGAATGCAGCCATGAAAGATAACCGACTTTTCTCACCACCTTTTGATTGCGCTGAGTTGTATTTGAAAGAGTTAAGGGATTTGAACCCAAAAAGTGAAATAGTGACGAAAAAAACCAATGAACTGCTAAGCCTTGCTTTGGATAAAACTGCTGAACATTTGTATCAAAATGATGTGGATGGCGCTAACAAATTAGTGACTGAGTCAGCACGTTTACTTCCTTTGACGAAAGATCAAAGTTTGAAACTCAGGCATCGACAGTTAAGTAGTAGCGTGATGATTGAACGTCAGGTTAGTCAGTAAAAGCAAAAACACCTATTAAGATTGCAAATAGGGCAAGTAAAGTGCCAACTAGTGCAAACCATTTCATATTTCCGCTCTGTTGTTCCTGATAAAAAGCTGGTTCTGGTTGGGCGAAAAT
This sequence comes from Pseudomonadales bacterium, assembly GCA_040235395.1. Classification (GTDB taxonomy): domain Bacteria; phylum Pseudomonadota; class Gammaproteobacteria; order Pseudomonadales; family JBECKS01; genus JBECKS01. The sequence goes on from JBECKS010000053.1 coordinate 26,526, forward strand.
TAACTGAATCAGACCAAACTGAATAACGTCTCCTGGTGCAAGGATTACCGGTTCCATGATTTCAAGACCGTTCAGGTAAGTACCATTTGTAGAGCCCAGATCTTCAATTCCCCAGTAACCGTTTTCCCAGAAAATTTCTGCATGCTCTGTAGAAACAGAAGCGTCTTTGAGAACAATATCGGCCTGCGGTGATTTTCCAACGAGAACGACATCTGTTACCAAGGGAAAGATCTTGTCAAAGACAAGTGGGTGATAACCAAAGAGGCAAGTGGCTTCTTCTTCGTCATATTCTGCTTCCGGTTCATAGAAATAGCCTTCCTCTTCGGGAAGTACCACCGTGTTCTGGATTCGCGTCTGCTTAACTTCATCTACCTGCATTATCACGGTTTCAGCGACTTCTTTTTGAGCAGGGGCAGCAGCAGGCATGATGAGAGTTTTAGTAGCGTCATCTTCTTCTACTGATTGTGCCGGCATGAGCAGTGTGGCATTGGAGTCGTCTACCTGTTGTTGAGTAGGCGCATCTACCTTGCTCTGGATGAGTGTTGCCTTGTCAGATTCAGCAGCCAGTTCATTATTGACAGGAAGCACGGTGAATTCATGCGTATCAAATTTGACTTTGTCGCCAGGTCGCAAGACAACTTCTGTAATCCTGACGCCATTCACAAATGTTCCATTTTCTGAACCTTCATCCTTGAGAAGCAATTTTTCATGAGACATTTTCAGGCTGGCGTGAAGTCGTGATACATGACCTTCGTTAAGTCTGATGGTGCAATCTTCCTGACGACCAATACTCGCTTTCGAGGAGATTTCAAAGAATTCACCAGTTTTTATATTTTTCAAGGCAAAACGAGCAGGTGCATTTCGAACCAGGGTTTTATCATCACTCATAACTTGTTATCTACTTATTATTGTTTTTAACTGTTTTAACAGAATTCTGTGCGATAGCAAGGCGCTTCATCGAGAGATTATCCTTGCCCCTTAATTTTTTTGAAAGCGACGACCTTTTTTTGCCACAGGCTTTCTTTGTTTGAAGCGTTTTGGTTTTTCTTCTGCGGGTATTAGTTGATTTTCCCTGTCGCCAATCAGATCCTTGCGACCCATTTCAATCAGTGCTTCACGAAGCAGAGGCCAGTTCCTGGCATCGTGATAGCGCAGGAAGGCTTTCTGGATTTTTCGTTGTTTCAGCTGCCTTGGAATGAAAACAGCAGGGCTTTTGTAAGTGATTTTCTTCAAGGGATTTCTTGAAGAGTGGTACATGGCTGTTGCCAGTGACATGGGCGAAGGATAGAAGGTTTGTACCTGATCCGGTTTGAAGCGATGTTTTTTTAGCCAGAGCGCAAGCTTGAGCATGTCATTGTTATCACTGCCTGGATGACCCGCTATAAAGTATGGAATTAAATATTGTTTCTTACCTGCTTCCCTGGAAAACTTATTAAACATCTTTTCAAAAACATAATAGCTTTCCATGCTGGGTTTCATCATATGTGAAAGCGTTTGTTCCTCGCTGTGTTCAGGAGCAATTTTTAAATAGCCGCCCACATGGTGTGTCACCAGTTCTTTCACATATTCAGGGTCTTTTACAGCAAGGTCGTAACGTAAGCCCGACGCGATAGACACATTTTTGATACCGGGAATCTTTCGTGCCGCGCGATAAAGTTCCGTGGTATGTTCATGATTGGTGTTCAGGTTTTTGCAAATCGTTGGGTAAACACATGAAAGGCGTTTGCAGTTTTCTTCAATTTCCTTGCTCACACAATTCAGTCGGTACATGTTGGCAGTTGGTCCGCCAAGATCAGAAATACTTCCCGTAAAACCGGGAACCTTGTCCCTGATGTCTTCAATTTCTTTCAGGATGGATTCCTGAGAACGGCTCTGAATAATTCGCCCTTCATGTTCAGTAATGGAACAGAAAGTACAACCACCAAAACATCCACGCATGATGTTCACCGAAAAACGAATCATTTCATAAGCAGGAATGCTTTGATTGCCATAAGCAGGATGAGGCACGCGTTGGTAAGGTAAATCAAACACGCCATCGAGCTCATGGGTTTCCAACGGAATAGGAGGCGGGTTTATCCAGACTTCCTTGGAGCCATGTTTCTGAACCAGAGGTAAAGCATTCCCAGGATTGGATTCCACATGTAAAACGCGAGAAGCATGGGCATAAAGTGCAGAATCATTTCTGACCTTTTCAAAAGAAGGTAAGCGGATATAACTGCGATGTCGGTCAAGATGATGTTCTTTCTGTTCTCTTCTTGCTAAAGGCATGGGAACAATGCGTATAGCTTGTTCCTCGTCAGTATTGTTCTGCTTTTGTTGGTGATTGTATTCGTAAGGATTCGGTAATTTATCGATGTTGCCTGGCCAGTCGATACGGCTGGAATCTATTTCACACCAGTCAGCATCTACAATGTCATCGGTATGACTTCTGAGTAAGGCGGTACCACGAATGTGGGTAATTTCATCAATGGGTACTCCCTTAGCCATAAGATGGGCCAGTTCAACAATGGCTCTTTCGGCATTCCCAAAAAGCAGGATGTCTGCATCAGAATCTACGAGAACAGAGCGTCTGACTTGGTTGCTCCAGTAATCATATTGAGCAATTCGACGAAGGCTGGCTTCGATACCACCAATCACGATGGGTGTATTACCAAAGATTTCCCTGAGTTTCTGTGAATACACAATCACTGAACGCTCTGGCCGTTTGCCACCAACATTACCAGGCGTGTAGGCATCGTCACTGCGTAAACGCAAATCAGCCGTGTAACGATTAATCAGGGAATCCATATTGCCTGCCGTCACACCAAAGAACAGTGTTGGCTCACCTAGCACCTTGAAGGCTTCAGGATCGTTCCAGTCAGGTTGGGAAATGATGCCTACTCGATAACCCTGAGCCTCCAGTAAGCGTCCTATGACTGCCATACCAAAACTTGGATGATCAACATAGGCATCACCAGTTACGATGATGATGTCGCAGCTGTCCCAACCAAGCTGGTCCATTTCCTCTCGCGTTATGGGCAGGAAAGGTGCTGTGCCATAACACTCAGCCCAGAATTTTGGGTAAGCGAATAAAGGCGTGACTTCTTGAGTGTTCGATGAAAGTTTCACTGTTAACTCTTAGGCGCAAAATGGCCTTGAGGTTTATCGATAAAGGTCTGGGTAAAACTCGCGTTCGATGAGTTCTATCAGGATATGAATCACCTTGATATGTAATTCCTGAACTCTATCCGCATAATTTCCACCCGGTGTGCAGATTTCCACAGTGGCGAGTTCGCCTAAGCGTTGGTTTGGTTTTCCAGTCAGCGCAATCACTGGAATGTCATTGTCTTTAGCATATTCAGCAGCTTTCACAACGTTCTTGCTAGTACCGCTGGTGCTAATGGCAAAGAGACAGGAATTGCTGTCGGCATGTGCTTCCAGATAACGAGAAAAAATATGTTCGTAACCAAAGTCGTTGGCGACACAGGAAATATGCCCCGGGTCGCTAATAGCCGTAGCAGCAAGACCTTTACGGTTATCTCTATAGCGACCCGTCAGTTCTTCAGCAAAGTGCATGGCATCGCTCATGGAGCCACCATTTCCGCAGGAATAGATGCAGCCACCAGCTTTCAGCTGTTGAGTAAGAAGCTTCGCTGCCTCTTCAATAAGCCCGATGGTCTCTTCATTGGTCATCAGGTTTTCAAGGGCGTCGCGGGATTCCTGCAATGTCTGAAGAATAAGGTTTTTCAAGGAGCTACTCTGATATTTTTATGAAAAGTGATAGGGCATTCTACGTGTAAGACTTACATATTTACACCACAAGCGCGGTTTTTGGTTTTCTATAAAGAAAACCATAAACAGGGTTGTTAGAACGGAGCATTAAAGCTAGATGTTTTTCAAGAAGGATGTTTGTTCTATTTATTTTGTCTATTTTGGACAACCTTCATACCTTTAGTAACAACTTTTCTGAACAGAATGGGCGTGAAACGTGTTGCCCAGTCAATCATAAGTGCATCAGGACCAATCAGGATGCGCATCTTGTTTTTCTTAATGCCATTTACAATGGTCTTGGCCGCTTTGGCTGGCGTGGTCATGGCTGCACGTGAGAATTGCTTATGAATGTCATTCTTTTCAATACCCATATTCATAAGGGTCTTGTCGTCAACGCGGGCATCACGTGCAATATTGGTTTTAATACCACCTGGGTGAATAGAGCTCAGGCTCACACCGCAGTCTTCAATATCCAGTTCGGACCTTAAGGTTTCATTGAATCCCCGAATCGCAAACTTGGATGCGTTATAGGCACCTGTACCCGCTGGTGCCATAAATCCGAAAACACTGGAAACATTGCAGATATGGCCATCACCAGTGGCTTTAAGATGAGGCAGGAAGGCCTTGGTGCCGTATACCATGCCCCAGAAATTGATGTTCATGAGCCACTCAAAATCTTCATAGGAGGTATCTTCCAGACTTGCACTGACAGCGACACCAGCGTTGTTAATAACAATGTTTACTTTGCCGAAGAAGTCATTCACTTCATTGGCGTAGTCATGGAAGGCTTTTCTGTCAGCGACATCCAGAACCTTTGCATGAACCTTTATACCCAGCTTTTCGATTTCCTGTCGAGTGGCTTCCAGTTCCTTCTCGTTAATATCAGAGATAGCCATGTGGCAGCCTTCACGAGCCAATTCAATGGCTGTGGCTCGTCCAATACCTGAACCTGTGCCAGTAACAACAGCAACCTTACCTTTTAAATCTTTCATTGAGTCTCTCCAGTTTAACCCCAGGAACTAACAGCGATTGAGTATAACGTGTTTGTGTAGACAAGATAAATTGTTTGCGACGAATAAGATGGATAAGTAGAGGAGATTGTCCTTATGTGCACCTATCTTTCCTTTGTGGATTTCTTTTTAGCTTCTTTTGTGGAGGATTTCTTTCCTGCCGTTGTATAGATTGCTGCTATGTCAGCCACTAATTAGGTGCTAAGGCGTGGTCATGCACAAGTCGCTTGGGTATACTCGCGCCTGTTTTTTTTCAGGTATCTAGACTGCTTGCTTATGAATGATTTTGTAATAGGTCAACGTTGGTTAAGTGAAACGGAAACGGATTTAGGCTTGGGAATTGTCAAGGAGAGTGATTACCGCCTAGTTACAATTTACTTCCCTGGCGCAGAAGAAGAACGCGTCTATGCAAAGGATAATGCACCTTTATCACGGGTTAATTATAAGGCTGGCGACGATATAGAGCTGGCTAGCGGTGAACAGTATCAAGTCACTGCTGTTGAAGAAGTAAAGGGCCTGCTCTTTTATCAGGTGGAAGTGGAAGCCGGAGAAGAAAATTCGTTCACTGCCATTCCTGAAACCCAGTTGAGTCACATACTAAAACTCAAGCAGGCGGAAGACCGGTTATTTTCAAGGCAGATAGATTCACCACGCTGGTTTGAATTACGCCATGCTGCCTTACAGGCGCAGCATGCCATTCAGTCAAGAAGTGTGAGTGGTTTGACAGGTGCCCGAGTTGACCTGATTCCCCATCAACTTTACATCGCTCACGAAATTGCACAGCGTCATGCGCCCAGAGTCTTACTTGCTGATGAAGTCGGATTGGGAAAAACCATTGAAGCGGGTTTGATTATTCATCAACAAATCGTCACGCAAAGAGCTGAGCGTGTCTTGATTGTGGTTCCGAAATCGCTAACGCATCAGTGGTTTGTTGAAATGTATAGGCGCTTCAATCTGCATTTCAGTATTTTTGATAGGGCGCGTGTTGAAGAGACAGCAGACTCAAGTACCGATAATGCATTTGCAAGTCAGCAGTTAATTCTTTGTAGTCTGGATTTTCTCTTATCAGAGCAAGCGCAATCCATGTTATCCGTAGATTGGGATCTGGTAGTGGTGGATGAAGCGCATCATCTTGACTGGCACCCTGATGAAGTGAGTGCCGAATATGCCATGGTGGAAAAGCTTTCGCAGCAATCGAAAGGCTTGTTATTGCTTACGGCTACACCAGAACAATTAGGTATCGAAGGACACTTCGCACGTTTGAGATTGCTTGATCCTGAAAGGTTTTCCTCTCTGGATGATTTTCTGAATCAGCAACAGCATTACCATCAACTGGCTGATCTAGTTGATAGGCTTTCTTCTATTGAAACCATTGATGAAGTGTTAAAGCAGGAACTCCGTGCTTTCCTGACAGCAGAGGAACTTGAAGAGAAAAATATTCCAGAAATCATTGATGAACTTCTTGAATGTTATGGAACAGGAAGGGTTTTATTCCGTAACACGCGTAAGAATATTCAGGGCTTTCCAAAAAGAAAGGTGTTTTCCTATCCTCTGGAGCCTGATGTTAATTCCATCACAGGGAGTGAATTATTAAATCGCCTATATCCTGAAACCGCAGCGGAGAATGAAGAGTGGTGTCAGCAGGATGCGCGTGTTGAATGGTTATTATCTTTTTGTAAGCAGCATCCCAATGAAAAGATATTACTGATTTGCGCCTTGAAAAATACTGCTATGGAGCTGGAGCTTTTCCTGCGTTATCGAAAGGGTTTCAAGACAGCTGTTTTTCATGAAGACATGGATTTAATCAGTCGTGATAGGGCAGCGGCTTATTTTGCTGATAGTGAAGATGGTGCGCAGATTCTGGTGTGCTCTGAAATTGGAAGTGAAGGGCGTAATTTCCAGTTTTCGAGTCATCTTGTGTTGTTTGATTTGCCTTTGATTCCAGACTTGCTAGAGCAACGTATTGGACGACTCGACCGTATTGGCCAGAAAAATGATATTCATATCCATGTGCCTTTCTGTAGGGGAAGTGCCCAGTCATTGTTATTTGATTGGTATCACCAAGGTATGCATGCTTTTGAACATACCAATCCTGCTGGAGAAGCGATTTATGCACATTGTGAAACTCAGCTACTGGATGCACTTAGTGAATTATCGGATGAAAGCTTACAACAGCAATTAATCGAAGAAACCAGAAATTTTACGCTGTCTTTAAGGGAAGAGCTTGAGCAGGGTAGAGATCGTCTTCTAGAGAGAGCGTCCTATCGTGATGATGTAGCTAGGGATTTGGTAGCAAACATCCAGAAGGAACAATCTCATACTCCCCAGGATTTTCTGGAAACGGTATTTGATCATTTTGGTGTTCAGTGTGAAGAGCATTCAGAACATTGCAGTGTGTTGCATCCGACTGATCATATGTTCATGGGAGAGTTCCCGTATTTGCCAAGCGATGGTCTAACATTAACTTACAGTCGACAGATTGCCCTAAGTCGAGAAGATATGAGTTTCATGACTTGGGAACATCCTATGGCTTTGGCTTCCATCGATATGGTGTTGGCTAATGAAAAAGGTAAAGCCTGTGTTGCTGTTCTGAAAAACAAGGCGGTGAAGCCGGGTACGCTTTTACTGGAGTGTCTCTTTAGATTGGAAACCATTGCTCCTAAACATTTTCAGGCTAATCGTTTTCTGCCGGTTACTATGGTTCGTTTACTTCTGGATGGTCAAGGGCGCGATTTATCTGCCAGTGTCAGTCATTCCAATATCAATAAGCAGGTGCACAAACTTCAGAAAAATATTGGCAAGAAGGTGTTAGCGAGTGAAGAAAAGCGTATAGCAAGTTTAATGATGAAAGCGCAGGAAATTGCCAAGCAAAAAGCTGAGAGCGTAAAAATCGTCGCATTAACGGAAATGGAAGCACTATTGGATGAAGAATACCGGCGCTTGGAATTACTAAAGCAGCGTAATGCAGGTATTCGTGAAGAAGAGTTGAATTATTTGATGGAAACAAAACTCGCTTTGACAAGCTTTATACAAGACGCTGCCTGTCAGTTGGATGCTGTAAGAGTGATGGTAACCACCAACGAATAAAGTCTGGAAAAACTTCTGGAAATAAAAAAGGCAGCCTAAGCTGCCTTTTTTGCTTACTAAAAAGAAATTACCAAGTGGTCATTTCTTCGATTTTTGCGCCAATGGCTTCAGCACCATCACCGCCAAGACCTGGCATACCACCACCCATGCTTTGCATTTGCATAAGCTGGCTCATATCACCTTCCACTTTAATCTGTCCGCTCATGAAAGCTTGCATGGCAGCGCTTTGATCTTTCTCGACAAACAATTTTTTAGCTACTTCAGCAGGAAGAATCAAAGTTGTTTTGCCTTCTGCAGAGTGACCAGTAATTAATTCGCCTCCTTGAACGCTAGCTTTTTCTTCTCCGTCATCATAAGTGATGGTGAAGTTAAGGCTAACTGATTTTGCGCTTTCTGGTACTTCAATCTCACCAAGGCTTTCACGGAATTTGTTGATTTCGTTAATCCAGCCTTCGCTCATAAAACGATGTGTGCTCATTTTATATCTCCAATTTTTAAGGTATTTAAGACCAATTTCCCTAGCCTTGTTATGCTAGGCCATCTCACGCGGCGTTTGAGCTCGCCTTCGTAGAGGCACAGTTATACGCGGTTTTATTTCAAATTAAAACAGTTGTTTGAATCTTTTTGTCATGTTTTGTAACTTATTGATTTTTAAATAAAAATTATAATTTCATAAAAATAGAGGATGGTCATGCGTTTGAGACTGGTCAGTATCCTGATTTGCTATGCATTGTTTGACCAGCTTCATGCAGAGCCACTGACGTTTACATTGATGAGTTACAACATTCAGCAGATGGGTTACCCATCAGGGCTTACCCTTCATTTTGAAAAAGAGCGTCTGCAAAAACTGCCTGAACGTATTCTGGAAATGAGTGAATTGCCTGATGTTATTGTGTTTCAGGAAGCTTTCCTGCCTACGGCAAGGAGTTTTCTATTGGCAAAGCTTGTGAACGTTTATCCCTATAGCACCGAGATTGGAGGGGAGAATTGTGAGTCTGATGCATGGACAGAGCATCCACTTAATTGCAAAGAGAACCTCAGGAAATTCCTTACTCATAATAGTGGTGTGTTTATTCTTAGTCGCTGGCCAATTCTTGAAGCTAGAAGCCTGACTTATGAACACATTCGGGTTAGTTACACCTTTGATTTTATGGCAAGAAAGGGTGCGGTTTATGCCTTGATTGAAAAGCAGGGGAGTTATTTCCATGTTGTTGGAACCCATTTGCAGGCAGATGAGGGAAGCCATGATATTCGTATGGCGCAGTTGAGAGAAATGATGGCGTGGATAAGCCCTCTTTCCATTCCAGAAAAGGATGTGCTGGTTTTTGCAGGAGACTTTAATATCAGCTCACTTAACGTTCAGGAACTCGAGGCACTAAAACAGATGACTTTTTCGGAAGTCAGTCTTGATGAACATGCTATGCAATCAGTTTCACCCTCAAGCAATGCCTATCTTGATTTGATTTATGGTGGGGATCAGGAAAAGACACTGGATTACATTCTGGTATCAAAACGTCACAAACAAACTATAAATAATCAAATATTACGAGTGCTAGATTTCAAATCCAGTACTGCCTGGGAAGGAAAAACCTTGTGGAAAAGCACTTATTCAATGAAGGATATTTCAGATCATTATCCAGTACTTTTGAGCATGGAGTTTTAGAAGCTCTGAGTTGAGCGTAGTTGGTTTGCATGCCTAGCTTGAATAGTTCTGTTGATGATTTATATTGTTTTCTTTAATCGTTATTCCTTTTAAGGAAGGATTATAAGCATGCGTAATTCCTTGTGGTAATCATGCATATTCATCAAAACCTTAGTGAGGGAGAAATTCCAAATGAAACAGAAAACATTCCTGATTCTAACAGCTTTCCTGTTTAGCTCATTATTCACGTTGTCAGCCAGTGCATGGGGGGTTGTTACCAAGCCAAACTGGAAATTTGTTAACTCAATGGGTGGTATCAGTGTAGATGAGCTTGAAATGATTGATGGTATTTATTATTTGCCCGTAAAAATGAGTGTTGCGAGTTACAAACCGGGCACCAAATCTGAAATGGTTTGTACGAACACTTCGACGAGAGTGGCTGGAAAGATGATTTGGGTCTATGTGCGAACTGATTCCAGAAAAAATGCACCAAGAGCAAGCGCACAATGCCCCAAAGCCAAGGTTGGTATCATTCCTGATGGTAAATATAGAGTTCTCTATGTTGATGAAACCAAAGATGAGAAATATCCCATTGGAGAGGTAGAAGCCAGTCTGGCAAATGTAGAAGGTAACTAGCGTTATTTGAGGATTGATAGTCAGGAGCTTGCAAGACTTTCAGCGTTTTCGGTTTTATTAGCCTCTTGCATATGCTTGACGTAAAGGCTGAGCTCACGTTCAGCCTGCATTCTCGTCTCGAAAGGACCTTCTTGCGTGTTTTCACGAGTCAGGAAGTAATAGTTTCCATTCATTACCATGATACGTTCTGAGCGGAAATGGGGTTTTGCCTCCTCCCCTTTTCTGGCTGTCAGCTTTTGGTGCTCACCTAGCTGATCCATTATTTGCGCGCCCTTTGGTTTGTTTGAATTATTCTTTTAAAACTAATAGGTGTGTCTAGCCAGAACCGGTAAACAGACTGTTACAGTCTTTACTAGCAAATCCCGTACCGTTTCTTATTGGCTCTTGGGTCTATTGGCAAAGATTAGCTGCTTCGAGGCTAGTAAGAGGATCCCCGCAAATGGCGCCTTCACGAATCCAGTTCAGCAATATCTGGTATTGCGCTTCACCAGCCAGCGTAGAGCGGTCAATTCGCACATCACCACCGTGATGGTTACCTGTGGGTTTGCGAAGCAATAAGGAGTTTTCAGGGTCTGCAAGATTTACTCTTGCGCGTACATGGCGATAAAGGTTGGTATTAACAGTGGCGGTTCCATCTACGTAGTAGGAATAGAAAACTGGAATACCATCATAAGTTCCAGTATAGCCACCATTGACAGCAAGATGTGCCGCATGAGAGCGATGGCAGTTGGCACAGTTGGTTTCTGCCTGAGAACCCATAATGTTGTTCATGATGTCATCTACAAAGGTCAGTTCAGTCTGTGATTTCTGTAAGGGTGAGCTCGCTGAATCATCGATAGTCAGGGTGGTCTGCTGGCTATCATTTCCCAAGTCGTTAGTGACGGTTAGTTTTAGAACATAGTTGCCATTCATGTCAGCAGTGAAAACAGGATTTGCAATGGCGTTATTACTGAAATTCGCTGTTGCGCCACCTGGTTGGCTGACAATGCTCCATAAGTAGGTTTTGGCATATAAACTTGCAGAAGCGTTTAACTGAACAGGAGACCATGCTGTTCTGTTTTCGCCAGGTTTCGCGAATGGTCTGCCAGGCTCCATGGGTAGATTATTAAGGTCATAAAGATCAAATCCATGAAGGAAGGATGCCAGAATGGCAGGCGCGCCTTCGGGCTCAGCCCAGAAGGCTTTATAGTTGAGCAAGGACAGAGGCATGATGCCGCGCTTATAAACGTAATCAATGACTTTATCGTTGTAAGAAATGAATTTTTCGTAAGATGAGAAATTAATATCGTTGGCACTGTTGTTTACTTCAGCAACTGTTTTACCTCGAATGGAATGACAGCTTATGCAATGGGGTTGAATGACTTCGGAGTAAAGCTGTTCCACGCCATCCGGTCGACTTGGGTCTTCTGTCCAGCCTGCTGGTATGAAGGTGTCATCATAAGTTGCAAGAGGAAAGCCTGCACCACCATAACGACCTTCAGACAGTTCAAGTGCGAAGGTGCTATCCCAGCGATTCGGATTGGTTACATCCTGCGCGCCTATCTCCAGATAAACTTCATTAACATACTGGTTGATAATCTTGATATCAGGTTCGATGAGAGCTTGTTGGAACATGCCGGTATCTGCAAACTCAAAGGTATCCACTTCCAGCTGATTGAGCTTGGCTGTTTTCAGTGAAATCATCTGGAAATCACCGTTTTCGTCTAGCGGCAACAGGCGAGCGCCATGACAGACAAGACAAGGAATAGGCATCTGCTTTTCACCACGTCCGTCAAGATTTGCAGTATCCATTCGATATTCAATGTTAGTTCCCTGAGGAATTTTCCTGAAAGTGAAGAACTTGAGAATTCTTTCTGAAAATGGATCAAGAGGGTCTATGGGGGTGAATTCAATCGCATTGGTGCCAATATGGTACTGGCTCATTTCCTCGATGGCTGCGACGACGTTAGCACTGCTGTATTGACCTTCAGTTCCCCCGAGGTCTGCAGCATAGTTTTGTACAAAGAAACTGATGTCACCCGTAACAATATCTTTCCGAGCGTACATATTTCTGCCATATCCCAAATCTTTGGTGTCCCTAAAAACAACATGAACATCGTAACCCTGATTAAATCCATTTTTGTTTTGCCAGTCAGTCAGTGTCAGCCTTTCATCATTAGGGTCAACGGCGCGATAGTAAGCATCGGTGTAGGTCTGCGAATCTATCTGGCTGACAGGTAAATCAATCTCATCACCTTCAGCGACAATGACACCGTTTTTCAGGAGATAGAGATAGGTATCAACGGCAGAGGTTGTCGTGGTAGTCAGGCCACCTGCAACATTTAAAGTCAGGGTATGGTAGGGGTTATTGCTTGGGTCGGGATCAAGTCCACCTGATGATCCCCATGAACCTTGAAGATTGCTAGTGGTGCCATTGATATTAACGGAAATTGCGTAGGTGCCACTGACGCCAGTAAGTTGTGTGGCAACAACAAGTGTATATGAGCCAGCACCAAGACTTGCCTGTGTATTGATAAACTGCAGGAAGCTATCAGCTTCTTCAAAGGTAAGCGCTGCAGATTCAGGTCTAGGTGTGTCACCACGTTCACTACAGCCGCTAAGCGCAGTGAAGAAAATGAAAAACAATGTCAGGATTTTTCGATTCACTGTTAAAACCTCTTCATTAAGCTGCCGCTGAAAATGTCCCTAGTGTAGTCAGCACCAGCCTGACCGCTCACATCAGCATAGGTGTAGGATAGATCCAGCGCATTACCATGACCGAAGCCATAATTGAGACCAAGCACAAAAACTGTTGTGCTTGCATCAACGCGATAAGCTCTCCAGGGGGTGACAGCGCTTGGGAATTCTTCGTTAAAAGCATCGTCCCACTGAATGTTGTTTGCACCTACAGCTAGGGCAATTGCAATTTCTTCAAAGGTATCAGCTCTCACGACAGAAAAGGTCTGACCCTGAATAAGGTTAATCGTACTGTAAGCAGATAACTTGTCGTTGATGCTGTAATCGCCACTAATGAAAAAACGGTAATCAGTGAGATCATAAACAGTGCTCTCTGAATCCCGGTATTTATAACCTAAGCCCACTGTCCCACTTACAATATCGGTGAGTCTTGCACTCATTAACATGGTTGTGTTGATGATGGTTGAGGTCTGCTGTCTGGTATCGTTATCTTCTACTTCATAATTAACGGAAAACTGGTAGAGAGGTGCTCGAAAACCGATACTGTTTTGCCAAAGTAAATCAGCATTCATGACAATGGATCTTGAGCTTTGGCTTGCCACTTCCTTGTACTGTCTGGTTTTTAAACCAGTACTTACGTTAAGACCAAGCATGCGGTTAATTTCAAATTGATAACCCATGGCAGCAGATGCTTCTGTCACCGTATCTGTTACCGAGTCTGTATCCAGCTTGGCCTGATTGACATTGGTGTCCCACTTGGTGGTGAGATCAAGATCAAAAAAGAGATTATGAGGTTTTGAAAATGCACTGACAGGGAAAAACATCAGTGCTATTAAGCTTCCCTTTAAAAAATATTTTTTCAGGCAAAAAGCAGTGATTGACCGTTTCAAAATATTGTTTCCTTCTATCTATCTTTAGACTATCTGATGAATTTGTTAGTGATTGCTTTACTTATGCCAGGCTTCTGCTTTTCTGAAGATAAGCAGCTTTCCTTTTCCGTTGATAAAACGTCGCGCCAAACATAGCTATTAACAGCGAAACTAACGTGATGTTTAGGGAACCAGTTCCCTCAGGACCATCACTACCAAAAAGATTTGATTCATCAACGATAATCTCAGGCTCAAAGAGGGCAGCCGTATCTATCACTGCTAAACCAGCGATAACGATAATCTGACCATTGATGACACCATCCAGGTCGTTAGGGCCACCATCGGAAATTGTTAACTGTATACAGTGGTTATAAGCGGCCAAGCCGACTGTATAACTGGCATCACCTGGAGCAGGGCAGCCATTTTCATCAGATTGTGCAGAGCTAATGTAATTGTTGGCGTCTGTTACAAAACTGAACCAGACACCAAGCACAGGATCATACAACCTGATTTCCGCTTCTGGGGTGATGCCCTGGTCAGTTGGAATAACAACCTGAGCTGAAATGGAAACAAGGGATAGCCCCGTGACACTAAAGTCATAAATCGAGCCAAAGTGTACATAACCTGTGTCGGTTACGATAAGCCCTTGATTGGTCATCTTGGTGAGATTGATATTGGGTGTGTAAACATTACTTTCCATGCCCAATGGACCTGGTGCTAATGTTAGTCCGCTGTTTGTTTGCAGGAACTCAGGGCCTTCATCACTACTCTGTTCGTTACCGCTTAAGAGAAGCTCCAGGGTATTGTCATAAGCATCGAGATAGTCAGGAATGCCATCTCCATCGCTATCTGTAAGACCTTCTGTTGTATCGTCAACACCGTCTCCATCTGTGTCACCACCGCCGAGAGAGAGAGTATCCGCAACATAGACCAATGACAGCGATTGACTAACACTTGTAGTGCCATCAGAGACAAGCACATTCACCGTAAAGGCTTCAGGAATGACGCTAGATGTAGGGCTAAATGTATAGGTGCCTCCAGCTGCACTTCCGCCAAGTGCAGCATCGCTGCCACTCCAGTCGTAACTGAGCGCGTCACCATTTCCATCAGTTGCATTGGCGTTGACAGTAACGGTGCCCTGGTCGCCAAACATGGTGTTACCCGGGATGCCATTTTGGCTAGCAGAAAGGTTAACGACTGGAGCAACTTGACCTTCAGTAATCATTACCTGATGACTTGTATCTAAACCAAACTCTGGACCTACCGTGATGCTGTTTAGGCTAATGGTCATGAGTTCATTACCTTCTCCAGCACCGTCATTGTTAGCAGTAATGTTAAGCGTTACCTGTCCGTTTGTTAGGTCAGCCTGACTATTCAGAACAACCGGTGAGGCAGGTGTGATGCTGTAATCGCCACCCGTGACAGAACCCGAAACGACATAACTGATAGAGACAGGGAAGTCAGCTAAAGGAATGTCACCACTGAAACTGATATTGGCTGTGCCACTTGAACCTTCGGCAAGTACTTGAGAGCCACCAAGTGTAACCACAGGATGAATAGTGATGTTTTGATATTCTGTAGCGATATTAGGTACGGCATCCTGAGCAGTCCATGTAACAACATTATCACCAGGACGGAAATATTGATTAGATGTGTCTGCAGAAACACTGACCACACCATCGACACCATCCATAGCAGTGGCACTGAAATCAATAAAGGTTGTGTATCCGGCTGCCAATAGGTCGAAATCACCATTATGGGTAATGATGGGTGGTACTGAATCGATCTGGATGTTGTCACAGGTGAGTAGTGAATTGATGTCGCCACCAGTACAGGTGTTGAATTCAGT
>JBECKS010000076.1:0-6900 GCA_040235395.1 Pseudomonadales bacterium
TTTTAACTGAGGTGTACCTGCTTGAGAATACCAGCGTTTGAATTGCGTAAGATCCTTATTTGAAATCTCTTCCATGCAAGCTACAAAATCATCGCAAGTTACTGCCTGACCATCATAACGCCCAAAATAAAGATCACAGCCCTTCCTGAACTGTTCTGCGCCAAGCAAGGTGTGCAACATGCGAACAACTTCTGCGCCCTTGTTATACACGGTGACCGTATAAAAATTATTCATCTCTATGTAAGATGCCGGTCTTACAGGATGCGCCATAGGGCCCGCATCTTCCTTGAACTGAAAGCTCCTTAGTATGTTGACATCATCAATACGTTTAACGGTTCTTGAACCCATGTCAGAAGAAAATTCTTCATCACGAAATACTGTAAAACCTTCCTTTAGACTTAACTGAAACCAGTCGCGGCACGTAACGCGATTACCACTCCAGTTATGAAAGTATTCATGGGCAACCACACCCTCAACACGCTCAAAACCCATATCGGTTGTTGTGGAAGGATTGGCCAAGACACAGGATGTGTTAAAAATATTTAAACCTTTATTTTCCATCGCACCCATATTGAAATGGTTCACAGCAACAATCATATAGATATCAAGATCGTATTCCCTGCCAAACACTTCTTCATCCCAACGCATGGCTCTTTTTAAAGATTGCAAGGCGTAGTCGCATTTATCAACATCATGCTTCTCTACATAAAGTTTAAGTGCAACCGGTCTACCTGACTCACGAATGAATTCATCTTCAACACATTCAAGATTGCCCGCTACTAAAGCAAAAAGATAACAGGGTTTCTTAAAAGGATCGTGCCATGTTGCCCAATGTCGACCATTCTCAAGCTTTCCTGAATCCATTTGATTGCCATTCGATAACAACACGGGATACTGTTCCTGATCAGCTTCTACATAAACTTTAAACTCTGACATCACATCAGGTCGATCAAGATAATAAGTAATGCGTCTGAAACCATGAGCTTCGCATTGCGTGCAATACATCGCCTTGGAAACATACAGACCTTCAAGTGCAGTATTTTCATGAGGTTTAATGATGGTTTCAATTTCCAGCGTAAAGGTATCGTTCTCAAGAATGGAAGTTACTGGCGTAAATCGCAGACTCTCTTCACTGACTTGAAGCGTTTCTTTATTTAATAACTTCTCATTCAGGGCAACTGAAACCAATTCAAGCTCGACGCCATTTAGCTCAAGCTCAGGTACCTGCTTTAGCTCCTTACATTTTTCCACTTGTTCAGGATGTAAACGCATAACAAGGCGAGACTGAACACGGGTATTGTCTTCATTCAAATAAAAACGCAATTCTGTTTTATCGATAAGATAAGCAGGTTTTTGGTAGTCCTTGAGATAAATCGCTTTAGGGTTATGGTTTTCTTTCATGATTAGCTACCGCTACATTAATTCACACTGAGTTCAATTTGATAGGAAGTATATTTCCTAATATTGATAACGCCGTTTTCAAAAATAAGATACTGACCTTTAATACCTTTCAAGGTATCAGTAAAAGAGTTTTCTTTATCCAGATTATAACTGCTTACTTTTTCAGGATATTCTTCAACAGGGTAAAACAATTCCACTTCGGAATCGCTTAATATCTCACAGCTTTGATTGCCAAACTTCTTACTAATTTTTTCGACCTGATCTGAAAATTTCTTCTGAACATCTTCCCTAAGCTTCTCCAAAGCCAGCTTTTCTACCGTACCTTTCAACATGGTACGCCAGTTGGTTTTATCCTTGATACTCTCAGCAAGACAAATTTCAATCAGACCCGCTTGATAACGGTTTGACACTCTATAAAGTGGCACTGCCTGAATAGCACCCTGGTCTATCCATCGAATGGGTAACTGATCCTGTCGTGTGATGCCCACTTTAAGACCCGAGGCATTGGATAAATAAACATAATGTTCCTGCATGCAATGGGTATCTGCCCATTCAGGTTCCCGGCATGTGCCTAAATGATAATGGCAAGTCTCGGGTTTCATGATGCACATATCGCAAGCAGCCAAAGATTTGAAACAGGGGTAACAGTAACCCTGATTAAAACTTTTATTAGTGACTCGTGAACATGCAGTACAGGTTATTTTCCCCGAAAAAGTAAGACTTAAAGACTTACCAATCAGTTCATTCAGCACCACACATTCACCCTTATCAGAAATGAGCGAATAACGAATCGGATTAGATGCTTCTACATGCATCTTGTGCAAGGTAATGGTGTATTGACTCATGGCAATTCAGAAAAAAGAAATGAAATTTTGAAACTTACTTGAACTTAATTATTTGCTCTTCCATAGAATTCACATCCTGACTACTTTCACAAGCTTCATGTTCGGGCTTATAAATATAGGCTGTATGCTGTTCATCAGGCAAATGACGGCTTTCATAATGAATAATTGCCTGCAATGAAATCTGCTTCTGGTTTTCACTCAAGACATTACCACTAGGCCAACGTCCTAACTCAATGGCCGTTTTTAATTCCTGATAAAGTTTTTCATTAATATGAGAAAACAAGGTATTTAAGGAATCCATAAAAAATCACAAAAAATGTAAATAGAAAATATAAACAGACAATGTAAACAGACAATATAAAAAGTAACTAGAACAGTTTTGTTCCCCAACCGAGTTTACTTCGACAGGCTTCATAGAACTCATGGGTTTCAGGGTGCAATAAAATCAGGGAGTCCTGACTCTTGCGCACAACAAGGGATTTACCCGTTTCAATCATCTTGGTCTCCTGACCATCACAGGAAATCTGTGCCTTATTTCTTCCACTGTGATTTGGCACGATACAGATTTCACTGTTTCCATCAATCACCATGGGACGACTACTTAAAGTATGAGGACAAATAGGAACCAATACCAAAGCATCCAGTGATGGATGCATGATGGGCCCGCCACCTGACAGCGCATAAGCCGTTGAGCCCGTCGGCGTTGAAATAATCAAACCGTCTGCAGACTGACTGTAAACAAATTTACCATCAACATAGAGCTCATATTCCACCATGGTGACTGCGCTGCCTGCATTCAACACAATATCGTTCAATGCCCTACCTTCAAGTTGATTTCCAATCTGCGCTTCCAGAAGAAAACGTTCATCAACCAGAAAATCACCGGCAAGAATACTTGAAATACTTCGATTCAGATCCTGAGGATTAATATCGGTTAGAAAACCCAGGCTTCCTCTGTTTACACCCAACAAGGGTACGCCATGTTTTGCCGCTGCCCGTGCACTACTCAGCAAGGTTCCGTCACCACCCACGACAATCAACAAATCAACTTGTTGACATAACTCATCTAGCTCAAGCACCTGAGCACTGCCATTGAAATTACCTAAGGCTGTTCCACACAGGTTTTCCAACACCAGTTTTTTCTTTTTAGACAACAATAAATCACACAGACTTTCCAAAGTGGAAATAGCCTGAGAACTATCTAAACGCCCTAGCAAGCCAATGGTTTCAAATTTGGCAAGACTTGTTGCAGCAGGGTTTTGGTTTTTGTTACTCGCTTCCATAAATTTCAGATAACTCAGTGATTAAAGCCTGAATTGATAGCCGGTTAAATAAGGAAATTGAACTGCGAATTATAGCACCAGCTTGTCATTCACGCAGTGAGAATTCTTTTTCACATTATAAGTTCATATTAAGTTTAAGATGAGCGCCCTCTTTTTCCCTGCAAACCACCGCTATGGATCAACAGGATTCGACTTCCTTCAGGAAAGATGTTCTGCAATAAATCCTGGTGAAAGCCATAAAACATTTTCCCGGTATACACGGGGTCCAGTTCAAAACCTTCCAGTTCATAAAAATCTCTCATAAAACACTTAAGCGAACTATCTACCTGAGCAAAACCTTTTCCCGTATAGCTATCATCCAGAGACCAGAAAAAACCTTCTCCAAGAGAACCAGTATTCTCAAGAATAGTCGTTTCTACGCGCGTTTTATCCTTTACTGCCAGATAGCTTTTAACAAATATGCTGTTTTCTACATTCCGTTGATGAATCGCCCTGATAAAACCGGAGGTCATAGCGCCTGTACCTGCAGCCATCAGTACATGAGTAGGCAAGGAATTCTGTTCATCTTCAAACTGCTCAAGGGTAGCACAGGCAAATTGTGCACAGCCTTCTATTCCCATAGGATTATTTGCACCTTCTGGAATCACGAACACAGCTTCCTTCGTACACAAACTTAAGAAGTCTTCAGATTGTTCCTTAAGTCGATATTGCTCCCGACTTAAAAAGTGCAAATCCGCGCCCCACTGTTTCATATCACTTAACATGGGATTCAAGGCTTTCCCTGCCAGTTCATCACCTCGAATAAAGGCAGACAAGCCAATCCCTTGTTTCATGCAAGTATAAGCAAGTGCATGTAAATGATTCGACCAGGCACCGCCAAAGCTGGCTATACGCGAAACTCCTCCGGCCTCCGCCAGATTGAGTTTTAACTTATGCCACTTGTTGCCAGAAATAATGGGATGACACAGGTCTTCGCGTTTAACAAAAACATCTACCTGCTTGTTGCTATAGAGATCAGCCTTGAGTTTCTGTATGGGAGTCCACTGAATTTCGTCAGCAATGCTCATGATGCTAAACAGTTAGCGAACTACTTACCACCATGCTTCTTACAGCGGTCTGACACTTTGGGCTGGAATTTGGCAGGCGTTTCAGTACGAGTGACCTTATCACCGCAAATCTTGTCCCCTGGCAGGGGCGCTGTACACACTGGATTATTGTAGTGTGCTAGCCAGGTTTCATACTCTTCCAAGGACATGTTGCATTTTTTAGCAACGTACTCATTGGGGGAATTCATATAAGTACCAATATCATCCAAAGGAATGGTGATGTGTCCTGCACCAGGCTTGAAGGCCATGAAATTGATATCTGCTTCTGCCACCTTCTTGAAGAAATCCTCAGCACCGCCCTTCATCAGGCGGAATTTATCACCACGCAACTCAGTGAGCTCCTTTTTGAAGTTCTCAAGCTGCTGGTCTTTCTTTTTCTGCTCGTCCTGCTCAGCGGCAATCTTTGCTTCAAAATCCTTTTCCAGCTCCTTTTCTCGTGTCTCGAGCTTCTTCGTCAGCTCTTTTTCGAGCTTATCCATAGAGGATTTTGAGCTCTGTTCTGACTTGTTCTTCAGCTCATCAATCTTGTCCTTAGCCTGCTTTTCACTCTTTTCAAGCTTCTTAGTCAGCTCATCCACCTGCTTTTTTAAGCCTTTAGAGATAGTGGAAGACTCGCCGAGATCCGCCTGCAATTCAGCATTTTTTGCTTCAAAATCAGCCACTTGCTTCTTCAAACTAGCGATTTCCGCTTCTGAGGCTTCCTGTGCCGCCTGCATTTCTGGCATGAGGGTCTGGCTCTTCTGAAGCGTATTCTCCAGTGCCGTAATGCGGATTCTCTGGGATTCAATAATCTTTATCGCTTGCGAAAACTCATCGCTGTTATCCACCATTAAGGTACTGGCTTCACCTTGAGGTTCTGACACAGGGGCAGCCTGCACAGCCTGTACAGGTGCGGCTGCTACCGCCTGCGCCTGTTTTGGTTTTACAGCTGGCTGAACCTGCTGCATGACCATGGAAGCATCACCCATCCACTCACTTTCATCATTTTCTTTAGTCAAACACAGGCGATTAGCTCTTATTGAATTACGAAGATGGATCAAATCGTTAGTACCACCCCGTTCCGCTGGATCCCACAAAGAGGCCTTATATTTACCATCATCAATGCCCTGCATGTAAATCCTTACCTTGCCAGAGCCCATATCGGGGCCATCTACGCCTTTGGAAGCTAGGCTACGTAAGGGAACATTCCATTTGGCATCTGCAAAGCCCTGCTCATCAAAGCCGAGGGTAAAAAACACAATAGAGGAGATATTAAGGCTGCCATTAATGACCAGATAAGCCGCAAATTGGGTTGAGCTAGCCAGGTCAGGCATAGGAATCAGTGCATCCAGAATGGATTCGAACTCGGTATAAAGCATTTCTCTCGAAATACCACTATTTCCAAAAAAAAGTACAGCTTCATGCTTTCCAACAGCACTCATGAACAACAACCTTCTGAATTCAAAACCGGGCAACCAGTATAATGGTATTTTTTAGAGACTAAAGCCCATAGTGACTAAAGTTATACAATAGTTATAAAGTAAGCTAAAAAAAGAGCTAGTTTTCAAAGGGAAGACTCGCCTAACTAAAAAGCCGATACCCAAAAAGCCAATGCAGAGTTCGAAAGATATACTATACTCTTTCAGCGTCTAGCCAGAATCTGTTTTCCCTATTTTAAGGAGGATTTGCAATGTCAGCCAGTCAACGTCCGTCCATGTTCAGAAGGAAGGTACTCATCTATCCCAAGTTCCAGCTAAGCCTGGTAGCTGTCAATATCTTCACCATGATCGCTGTGATTGCAGCCATCCAGCTACAGATCATTTTCAGCATTGGCGACATGCAAGTCATCACCGAAGGAACTGCGCTTTCGCCAAAACAGCTCTACAACCGCTTTATTGAATACCAAATGAGCATCCTCTATAGCGGGCTAGCCTTCTATCTTATATTAGCCTTCATATTCTCATGTGGATTTACACTCTTCATTTCACACCGTTTAGCTGGACCACTGGTTAGAATGAAGAAATATTTTAAAGAAATTGAAGACAGTGGAAAAATTGAGCACCCATTAAAATTCAGAAAAAATGATTTTCTTCAAGAGCTTCCAGAAGCAATCAACAAAGGTTTAAAAAGCGTTCAGGAAAAAAACGAACAGGCATAATGCCATTTAATTATCAAGGCACTCATGGCTGCGATTCTAAAACGACAACCTAAACAAACGGTTCTGGTTCATAGCGACCAAGGTAGCCAGTATGGTAGTGCGGATTACCTGGCTTTGCTAAAGCAAAA
>JBECKS010000269.1:0-1335 GCA_040235395.1 Pseudomonadales bacterium
CTTTGTTGATTTTCTTTTTTCTCTCTTTAAGCAGAAGAGCCCACTTGTGGCATTGTGCCTCATCATATTTGGTTAAGGTTTCTCTCTCCGCTTGTGGTTATTGCGTTAAAGCTTTGAGCGGGTTATAAGTTCTTTGTTTTCGTGTGGTACGTTGTCATCCCATGGGATACAGTTATTTACTGGCTCCTACATTTAAAAGGACAATACGCCCAGAACTCTTTAAATAACTCCAAAAAAATGATGTTGGGTGTAAGGCGGATAAAAAATGCCGAACCTTAGAGATTCCATCCGAATCGAGAACGTTGTATCATCTGTTACCTTAAACCAGAAAATCGACCTCAACGCAGTTGTTAAGGGGAATCCCTTAGTTGAGTATCGTCCAGAAAAGTTTCCAGGCTTAGTTTTCAGATTAAAGAAACCTAAAACAGCAATCCTAATCTTCAGCACAGGAAAGATGGTTTGCACTGGAGCCAAATCTGAGAAGGAATCAAAACGAGCAGTCATGAAGGTCGTAAAGGAACTGAAGAAAAGCGGAATAGTTATCGTTGGCAAACCTGAAATCAACGTAGTGAACATAGTTGCTTCAGCAAATCTTCTAGGACGAATAGAGCTAGAGGACTGCGCTTACTCCCTAGGCAAAACCATGTATGAACCAGAACAGTTCCCAGGTCTCATATACAGAATGGACGACCCAAAAGTAGTGATTCTTCTCTTTGCAAGTGGAAAACTGGTTTGCACTGGCGCAACAAAAGAAGAAGACGTTTACATCGCAGTTGATAACCTTCACAAAGACCTTGAAGAAAAAGACCTGATATACTACGACTAACCCTGTTGAATGCATGGAAACGAATAAACCTATTTATTTTAACCCAAATTTTGTTTTTTAGAATCCATTTCTATTAAACAAAACGTTACAAATTAGCTTTTGTTTAAAAAATAAACTGTTTTAGGTTCAATAGCTTCTAAATCGTCATTTTCCGAAAGGTTAAATAAGACTGCTCGTAATTTCCTTCATTCCTAACAACTTAAAGGTGATAAGAAAATTTGACCAACAAAGGTTTGCGTGTAAAAGCAAAAGAACTCAAAACAGACATTGCATTAGTAAAGGGACTCGAATTTTCCGTCGGCAAGGTCATTGATGACACTTGGGAAGAACCTATGGGTCCTACACCAATGCCCCACATAGCTACACTAAGAGACTGGGACATGAAACTGCTCAACAAATACAAACCTTTCTACTTGCCCGACTGTGACCTCTGCTGTCTCTGTACCTACGGCAAATGTGACTTGACAGCAGGAAAGCGCGGAGCATGTGGCTTAAACATAGCTGATCAA
>JBECKS010000164.1:0-5716 GCA_040235395.1 Pseudomonadales bacterium
AGTAAATTGATTCCGGCGATAAAACGTTCCAGCAGATAATCGGGTTCCTGATCGTTGGGGTCAAATTGATTCAGCCAATGTTTGAAGGCTTTTTCATCGCTAAAATCAGGGTGTTGAGGGTTCATAAACTATCTAGGGTTTGGGGATAATTTCTTATTTGTGACTGTCATAATAATCGAAACGAAAACATTTTGATGCAGATTGAAGATTGACGTGTGTTGATAGTGTATCCTGCGCTTATTATTTCCGAGTAGTTGAACGAAATGTCTGAAAACTGGATTGAAATCCGCAACATGAGTTTTAGCCATGGGCCCAGAGTAATTCTGGATAACATGGATATGGATATTCCCAAGGGCAAGATTATTGCCATTATGGGGCCCAGTGGTTGCGGTAAAACGACTTTATTGCGATTGATTAGCAGTCAGTATCATCCTTCACAGGGCTCTGTGCTGGTGAATAACATTGATCTTTCCAAGCTGGATAGAGAAGGCTTGTTCAAACAGCGCCAGCGTATGGGCATGATGTTCCAGACGGGCGCTTTGTTCACCGATCTTTCGGTGTTTGAAAACGTAGCTTTCCCCCTAAGAGTTCAAACCAATTTACCTGAAAGCATGATTCACGATTTGGTGCTGATTAAATTGCACGCCGTGGGTTTGCGTGGTGCCAAGGATTTGATGCCGGCGGAATTATCGGGCGGCATGGCGCGACGTGTTGCTTTAGCACGCGCGATTATCAATGATCCTGACCTGATTATGTTTGATGAACCTTTTGCCGGGCAGGACCCGATCTTTGCAGGCATCCTTCGCGACCTGATTAAAAAAATCAATCACGCCATGGGTTGCACCTGCATCATTGTTTCTCATGACATTGCTGAAACTGTTTCCATTGCCGATTACGTGTATGTGCTTGCTGATGGAAGAGTGATTGGTCATGGCTTAACTGATGAGGTGATGAACAGCACCAACGAACATGTGCGTCAGTTTTTAAACGGTTTGCCAAATGGACCTGTGCCTTTCCATTATCCGGCGATTGATTATCGTGAAGACTTAAGCCTGAACCGAGGTGAAAGTTAATGCTCGATTTTGTTCAGCGTTTAGGTCGCACGAGTCTGGATGTCACCAAAGGATTTGGAAGAGCGGGCATTATTTTCTGGCAATCGCTTTGGGGTTTGCCTGATTTTAAATCGGGCCCGCGTTTGCTGATTCAGCAAATTTATTTTGTGGGTGTGTACTCGCTCATCATTATTCTGGTGTCGGGCATTTTGATTGGCATGGTGTTATCGCTGCAAGGTTATACCGTGCTTGTGCGTTTTGGCGCCGAAGGTGCCTTGGGGCAATTTGTTTCGCTAACTTTATTGCGTGAGCTCGGCCCCGTGGTGGCTGCGCTTTTATTTGTGGGCAGGGCAGGCTCTGCGATTACCGCAGAAATTGGTTTGATGAAAACTACTGATCAGTTATCCGCTTTGGAAATGATTGGTGTTGATCCACTGAAGCGAGTGATTCGTCCGCGCTTGTGGGCGGGGATCATTTCCATGCCGATTCTTGCGCAGGTTTTTAATATGGTGGCGATTTATGGTGCCGTTGCAGTGGGCGTGTATTGGTTGGGTGTGGATCAGGGTTCCTTCTGGTCTAACATGCAGAACTCTGTTGAGTTTTACGAAGACGTCATGAATGGTGTGATTAAATCATTTGCCTTTGGCATCGTGGGCACCTGGATTGCTGTGTATCAAGGTTATGATGCGGTGCCAACCTCAGAAGGTATTAGCAAGGCAACCACGCGAACCGTTGTGTATTCTTCATTGGCTGTGTTGGCAATGGATTTTCTTTTAACTGCAGTGATGTTTGGAGTTGATTAAATGTATTCACGAAAAATAGAACTAATTGTTGGTGGGTTTATTCTTATTGGAATTCTGGCGCTAACCTTTCTTTCGTTACAGGTGAGCGGATTGATGTTGAACAGTGCAAGTGGTGATACTTATACCTTGTCGGCAAATTTTAATAATGTGTCGGGGTTAACCAAAAGAGCCAAGGTAACCATCGCTGGTGTGAACGTGGGTTATGTGACTGGTATTAAACTGGACCCGATGACAGTAAGGGCAACAGTGACGTTTGCCATTAACAGTGATGTGGATTACATCACCACTGACAGCATTGCCGCGATTAAAACTGCAGGTGTGTTGGGTGAACAATACGTTGATATTTCTGTGGGTGGTGCGCCTGATGTATTGGAAAATGGTGGTGTGATTTATGACACCCAATCGGCATTGGTGTTAGAAGATCTGGTCGGAAAAATCATGACCAGTATGACCAATAGTAAAGAGTAATTATTTTTTTGAGCCGGTGATGAAAAACATTTCCTTTACAAAATATTTTTTCCTTGCAGCCGCGATGATTGTTTTCGCGTTCCCTGTTTTTGCAGCTGAAACCGTGATTATTAATCGCGATGATGCAAAACAGATGGTTGAACAATCCACCGATGCCTTATTGGCCATTGCAAAAGAAGCCAAGACTTATGTAAAGACCGATAGACCTAGATATTACCGTGAGGGTCAGGCGATTCTGAATCAGGTAATCGATCGCGAATATTTTGCGCGTGGCGTGATGGCAACTTATGGCAGTGCACGGGTATATAACGCCTTGAAAACCGATGAAGAAAAATTGGCTTTTCGTAATCAAGTGAGCCACTTTGCCGATATTATGCAACAGGTGTTAATTGAAAAGTATGCTGATGCGCTATTGTTGTTTGATGGACAGCGCATTGAAATTGATAGCGTGATTCCCATGGGTGCTGACGGCAAGAATGTTAACGTGAAGCAACTGATTTACGACAAGGATAACCAGGTTTATACCGTGCAATACAATTTACATAAAGATAAAGAAGGAAAATGGCTACTCTATAACGTGGTGGTGGAAGGTGTGAACCTTGCCTCGGTTTTTCGTGGTCAATTTGCAGAAGCAGTAGAAAAAAATAAAGGTGATGTGGATTACGTTATTAATCACTGGAATGAAATTCTTTCTCAGGAGCAGAAGCAGTGAATGAGATAGCAAAACTGAATATTGACAAGGATAGTGCGCGCATTGAAGGCGTGATTGATTTTTCCACTGTAGTGGAATTGCGTGATGCAGGTACGCAGTGGTTAAAAAATTCAGCGCCTGCTCAATGTCAGTTTGATTTTTCGGGTGTAGAAGCATGTAACAGCGCGGCAACAGCTTTGTTGCTCGACTGGCTACGCACTGCAAGCGCAGTAAAAAAGGATCTCGCGATTACTCATGTGCCGCAACGCTTAAGGGATTTAATGCAGCTTGCTGAACTTGAAGATGTGCTGGCCGGGGAAATGGTATAAGCCCTTCCTTATAGTTTTTAAGGATGGCATTATCCTTAAATATAAAACTCTCTCATCATAGAAATTAAATAATAAGGTTAACGAATGACACCAGCATATCGTAAAGATATTGATGGCTTAAGAGCTGTAGCTGTCCTTTCAGTGTTGTTCTTTCACTCTGGCATCTCGGTATTTAGTGGTGGTTATGTTGGGGTCGATATTTTCTTCGTAATTTCGGGTTATCTCATTTCTACAATCATTGTTCGCGAAATTGAAAATGAAAGCTTCAGTATTTCGAGTTTTTACGAACGTAGATTTCGTCGAATCCTTCCTGCTTTAGGCCTTGTGACGGTCGCGAGTTTAGTTATAGGGTATTATTTATTAACACCTAGAAATTACATACTGGCAGCACAAAGCGCTGTAGCCACGACGCTTTTTTCATCCAATCTACTGTTTTATTCAGAATCCGGATATTTTGATGGGCCAGCCGAATTAAAACCCTTATTACATACCTGGTCACTCGCTGTTGAAGAACAGTTCTATATTTTCTTTCCATTATTACTGGTTTTTATTTCTAAGGCCGTTAAAAAACAATACCTATTAATATTACTAAGCTTAGGGGTATTGTCATTTCTATATTCCGTGATGCTTGTGGAAAAAAATCCCTCTGCAGCGTTTTATTGGTTTCCAGCCAGGGCTTGGGAGTTGTTTATTGGAGCCATTCTTTCAATTTATAAATTCCAAAAAATTGAAAATCGAGCCATAAGAGAGCTGATTTCTATTTCAGGATTAGCAATGATTTTCTATAGCGTGATTTTCTTCACGGAAGAAACTAAATTCCCAGGCTTTTCAGCTTTATTGCCAACCCTTGGCACAGCGATGATTATTTTTTCAGGAGAAGGCGGAAAGTCTCTTGTTTCTAATGTGTTAAGCCTGCGTCCAATCGTTTTTGTTGGTTTAATTTCTTACTCTTTGTATTTGTGGCATTGGCCTGTCATTGTATATACGAAGCTATATGCTATTTCAGCATTAGACCTTCCCACAACGATTGCCATGATATCGTTTATCTTTCTTATGTCATTTTTTTCCTGGAGATATATAGAATCACCTTTCAGGAAAAAGGCTATTTTTTCAGAGAAGTGGCCCCTGATCAGGTTTTCAGTAATGTCATCATTATTAATTATCATGGTCGCAGTGATAATCATCTTGAAACAGGGTTATCCGAAAAGGGTGGATGATTACAATAGATATACGGAAGAAATTTTTGATAAAAAATGGGAGAGACTGGGCGCTTGCGAGAATGCGTATAGCCGTCTAAAAAATGGAAAAGAATTATGTAAGCTTGGCGAAGAGAATAAAAAAGCAAGTTTTATGCTTTGGGGCGACTCACACGCCAAATCAATTGCTTCTGGTTTGGAATTAAGCGCAAGAAAACAGAATTTAAGTGGGTATATTGCAACGAAATCTGCTTGCCCGCCTTTAGTTGCTGTTGGCAGGACTGACAGGGAAGACTGTGACGAAATAAATGCATCCGTTTTAACGTTTATATCTGAATCGCCTGAGATTGAAACGGTAATACTGGCTGCAAGATGGGCGATGCTTTCTGAAGGTGTAAGGTATAAGCAAGAAACTGGCCGTCCAGTTAAACTAATTACACTGAGCGATAGGGATAATGAAAAATTAACAAACCCAGAAATTTTAGAGATCGGGTTAATAAAAACTATAGAGGCTTTAATTAAGCTAAATAAAAAAGTAGTAATTGTGTCGCCATTGCCAGAAGTTGGTTACGATGTTCCTTCATCATCTTTTATTGTTTATAAAAGAAATATTGATATTAAAAAGATTATGCCTACATTTGATGAGTACAAAGAAAGAACAAAAAACGTTTACAAAATTTTTGAGCATTTAAAATTAAATCTCCCGGTTACATTCGTTGAGCCATATAAATATCTATGTGATGAGGAGTATTGTCATGTCATTATAGAAGGTAGCTTTATATATAGGGATGATGACCATCTATCGACATTTGGTTCAGAATACATAACGCCAGTATTTGATGCTGTTTTCTGATTGGATCGTGAATTTGAAGAGGGTATTTTTATAAGGCCGCTTTCGCAGCCACAAAATTTTATCAGGATGG
Source organism: Pseudomonadales bacterium (assembly GCA_040235395.1). Lineage (GTDB taxonomy): Bacteria > Pseudomonadota > Gammaproteobacteria > Pseudomonadales > JBECKS01 > JBECKS01. The sequence continues at coordinate 5,463 of JBECKS010000164.1, forward strand.
CGCAGGCTGGGATTTAATCTATAATGAAGAGCTACAATACGATAAAGGCAACCAAGAAATGAAATTAATCATTCAGATCCCCTGTTTTAACGAGGCTGAAACCCTTGCGATCACCCTGAATGCACTGCCTCGTAGCGTTCCTGGCTTCGACACGGTGGAATGGTTAATCATAGATGATGGTAGCTCTGACGATACTGTAAAAGTAGCAAGAGAATGTGGTGTTGATCATATTGCGCAGCATACCCATAACAAAG
>JBECKS010000181.1:0-4453 GCA_040235395.1 Pseudomonadales bacterium
GTCCTGCTCAGAACATACACGGTGGTATTGTGCAGAATCACCTATCTGCAGCTCATCATAGGTACGGTTTTCCAGAACATTGTTTTCACTCATTGGTTTTTCTCTTGACGTGTTTTTTTATTTATGCAGGTGTTTTTAATTGATTCTCAAGCCATTGAAGCACGGCATTATAGTGAAGTTCCCTATCTGTTTCATTAAGCACTTCATGACGTGCGTTCTCAATCAGGTTAAGCGTGACATCATTATGACCAGTGTTTCTCCAGTGCTGTTCAAGTGCCTTCACGTATTTGCCTGAGTTACCGACGGGATCCATGTCACCAGAAATGATGGAGACAGGCAGCGTAGAAGGGATTTTTTCCAGACTGTCAGGTCTTGAGATCACCAATAAACCTGAAGCCAGTTGCTGCCAGCTTGAGCATGAGCAGATAAAGCCACAGAGTTCATCGGCTATGTATTCGTCGACGCTACTTTCATTGCGAGAAAGCCAGTCGAATTCGGTTCGTTTGGGTTTGAAATTATTGTTATAGGAACCAAAGCTCAAAAGATTAATGACGGAGCTATTGCCTTTTTTCCCGAGACGAAGGGATTCGATACCTGCAACGAATTTGAGCGCACGCAGTAATGGTGTAGGCGTGTAGGCACTTCCTGAAAGAATCAGCCCCTTTATTCTGCAGGGGTAATCAACCAGATAGTGCTGGGCAATGAAAGAACCCATGCTGTGACCAAGCAGAAAAACGGGTACATCGGGATGTTGTATGTGAATGTAGTTCTGAACATCTTCGACAATACCAACTACTTTGGTAAAACCATCTTCATCATGAAAATGCCCCTTGGGGGAATCTTCACTAATTGCATCGCCATGTCCTAGATGATCGTGGGCATAAACCTGAATATCGTGCTGATTAAGAAAGCTGGCAAAGTGATGGTAACGCGCTTTGTGTTCGCCCATGCCGTGAAGGATATGAATCACAGCTTTAGGGTTTTCAACTTGCCAGATGGCAATATTGGTTTTTTCATTGATGTGATTATTAATATCAATGTGCTGTTGAGGCATGCTTCTGTTCCTGGGTAGTCACTGCAAAGGATGATAACGTGTTTTAGTTATGAAGTAATGTTGCTGGCGATTCCCTTGAATTGTTTGGTTCGGAACTAGATAATTTCCAATTGGAAAGGTGTTAGCTAGTTATGACGATTCATCTTATCAAAGGTCGATATGTAAACAGTTATCTTGTTGAAGAACAGGCTGGCTGTTTTGTTGTGGATGTCGCCATGCGCGGCGGTGAAAAATTTGTGCTTGGTTACATGGAGCAGGTGCTAAAGCGTGATCCGAAGGATATCAAGCTGGTTCTCTGTACTCATGATGATCCTGATCATATTGGCGGTATTTCTGCCTTAGCATCAGCCTGTGAGGCTAAGCTTGCCATGCCTTTTGCGTCACGTTCCTTGCTGCTCAAGAATATCAATAACCCACTCGGTATGATTATTGGCCCTGCAACCATATTTGCAGAAAGTTTTAGACCGCGCATGTGGTCAATGTATATGAGCTCTGAAAGAAACGAACAGGCCAATGAAAAACCCATTAAGGAAGTTGAAAACGAGGGTGAACTTTCAACAAGGCAGGTTGAAGCAGATTTTCTCTTGTATAACAAAATGTTGTTACCTGAGTTTGAAGACTGGCAGGTCTTGCATACGCCTGGACATTCCTGGGATAGCATGTGCCTGTTTCACATACCGAGTCGTGCGGTGATTTCTGGAGATACACTGTTGTGTAGTAAGAAGAAAAATGAAGTGGTATTGCCGGCGATTTATACCAATCCTTTCCAGATGAAAAGAAGTATTAATAAACTAAGACGCTTGAACCCGAGTGCTATTTATCCTGCTCATGGAACAGACCTTCATGGCGAAGGCCTGATTGATCATCTGTAATTATTTTTTAGTCCAGCTGCTGCCTGTTTTGATGTATTCCCCAGCGTTGGCTCTTTCGATAACCTTTGCGCCAGCCAGTTGTTCAACTTGAGATAGTGGAATATTTTTATTGCTGGCGATTTCCTGATACTTGGCTTTGCGTTTAGTGTTGATGTCTTCAACGAGCGCCTTGATTTCAGAACCGGCACTGGCGCTTACCACACCAAGATATCCATTTGCCTGCTCACCAACAAGACCAGCACTCTTGGCATCATCAAGGGTCATGGCAAAAGCAGTGCCCATTAACAGAATACCAAACAAAGCAACAAAGGTTTTATGAATCAGTTTTATGGTTTTTGTTTTCATATCATCACCTACTCTTCGGGTGTGTATTTATTATTTATCGATTTAATGATGGTTAATTTTTCTAGAAAAGACCTTCTTCGTTTTCAAATAAGGTATCCAGTTCTTTATCAACGGCGACTCTTATTTCATGTTCAACCTTCACGTTCAGATTGATGGTAATGGGTTTGTCTGGTACTTCCACTTCTACTTTTGGTGTGCAGGAAATAAATGCAGAAGAAAGCAGCAAAAGAAAAAGGCTGAAAGTTAACTTATATAATTTTATATTCATGATGTAATCCTGACGTTTTCATTGTTGTAACGGCAGCTCTTATTTCAGTCAAGTTTTTTTTCTTTGGCCTTGTCATCCAGTGACTGACTGATTTCGTCACTAATCTGCAGGCTTTTTATCAAGTCAGTAAAATCCAGTTCAATATTAGGATTAAAGCTGATAGGTGCGCCTGATTTGTATTTTTTATTAACGCCCATTAACTCTCCCTGAATGGAAAGAGTGCCTTGATTATTAAGGTTTATTTTAGCGTTTAGCTTGCTGTAATCGAGATAGCCGAGCACATCTACCATAAGCTTCATTTGTGGGTTCTGGCGTAATACCTGTTTGGTTTGGCTGTCTGGCTTGTAAGACAGGAAACCAGGGCTTGAGTTCTTTATCCAGCCATTTTCAATCAGTGTCGCTTTTTCATTGAACACAATAGGCAAATCCCCATAAAGAGGGCCTTCACCTTGAATTTCGGGATTATCCATAACAGCGAGCAATTGCTTGAGTTGTATATTTGAGACATGAGTCACAACTCTTGCATGATACGGTTGGTCATTTTCATGATTGCTGTTGAAGGGAATATGCAGTCTAAAGTCGTCTCCTTTTAATTCGCCGCCAAACAGTTTTGCATTAAGCATGGAGAAATCCATGTACGAATCGCCTTTTAAATCGAAGTGGCACTTAGCATTAACGTTTAGGTTCTTGATGAAGAAGCCAGCATCAATGCTAGGGATATTGATGGGGGTGCTATCAATACAATCAAACACTAGATTCTTTCCCTTAAGCTTAGTGTTAAAGGATATGTCATTAAAAATAAAACCATCGTCATCAATATCAAGCTGTTTAAGCTGAATGTCACCCTTATAGCTCACTGTTCTGGAATTTGTATGACCGATATTTTTGGCCTTGAAGTCTCCTTTCAGTTCAAGTTCACCATCAATGAATTTTATTTCCTTGTTCCAGAACGCCATCATTTCATTGAGATATTTAACATCCTGTTTCCAGTTCTTGCTTGAGAGTGAAAGGGTTCCATTCACAGTATCTTCGTTCTTTTTAGCATTAAGTTTGAAATCCGCATGAAAGCGGTTTTCATGACCTTTCATCGTCATATTAAAATCATGAGTAGGTGTTATTTCAGTGAGCCTTATCATGTTTGTGTGATCGCTGCTGAAAAAACGATTCCATCGACTTGATAGTGTGTACTCAAGATTAAGGGTTTGAATATATTCTTTGCTCAAGGTTCCTTTCACATCCTTAAGGTTTAGATCGATATAAGCAGGATTACCCTTATGTGACCAGCTTAGGTGTATGGCTTTTGGTAATTGGATTTGTTGATTGGTGATTAGTCTGGTTTCGCCGGCGGGAATTTGTACTTTAAGAGTCTGCTTTGATAGATAGCTCAGGGTTTGATTTGATTTAACATGCTCATCATTTTCATTGACCATAAGGTCTGTCGTTATTTCTTTGGGAATATTTAACAGCATATCAAAAGCCTTACCATCAGATAGCAACTTAAGTGTGAAATTCGCTTTAGATTGCAAACTGGATAAAGGTAATTCATTGAATGAAAGCAATTGTTCGCTTTCCAGTTTGCTTTCGAATTCGTGAATCTGCTCAGGAAGTGAGTCTGAAAAATAAATTTCATTATTTGTGATGCAGGAAAAGGGCATGGATAGAGAGCCCTTCATGGCATTCAGGATATTTTTATGAAGAATGTGTTCGTTGATGGGTTTGACAAGCTTTGGTCCATATTGAGCTTGCAGGTCGCCATTCACTTTTACACGATCTTCTGAATCAAAATTAAACGTCAGCTTTGCCTTAATATCCGTTCCTTCATTATTGCTAATATGGAGTTGAGCGCGATTTCCACTTTCAATTCGGCTTTCAATATCAAGCGTCTGCTGATAGAAATCGGGCAAGCTTAGGGCG
>JBECKS010000221.1:0-4877 GCA_040235395.1 Pseudomonadales bacterium
AAAGTGCACACAACCTGCAGCTTGAAATACAGCAGGGTTTGTCTCATCTTGCAGAACAGAAAGCGAATTTTGGTGAAGAGTATTCTGCCAGCGCTTCGCCTTTTGTTTCAGCGCATATCAATCGAGAGTTTCAACAGGCCTATCATGGTGATGTCTTTGTTTGGGACATTGATAAAACCTATCTACAAACGCATTTTTCATCATTAAAAGGCTTAGCTGCCATTCCTTTTGAAACTGCCGAAGATAAAAAGGCTGTTCCTGGCACGGTTCCTTTACTGAAAGCGCTTCACAAGGGTATGACAGAGGAACACGCTAGAAAGCCCGTTTATTTTGTGAGCGGAAGTCCGCCACAATTGAGGCAAGTGATTCAGGAAAAAATGCAACTTGATGGTGTGCATTTTGATGGTTTGATGTTCAAGGATCAGCTTGGTCTGGTCAGGGCTGGTCGACCCAGAGATGTAAAAAAACAACTCGGTTATAAGTTATCAGCCTTACTGAAGTTAAAGACAAGTAGTCCAGGTTTACCTCGTTTTTACTGTTTTGGTGATGATGTAGAGAGTGATGCTGAGGTTTTTTCCCTCTATTCAAAAATCATGAAGGGAATGCGCAAGGAAAGCCTGCTCAACTATTTAAGGGATGCTCAGGTTCATGAACATGACATTGCCTTTATTTTTTCTGTCTTAAGTGAAGATGGCATACAGGAGAGTATTGAGGGTTATAAAAACGCAGATCCTGTCGGCAGGATTTTTATACATCTGGATAGGAGAACCGCGCCTGATAGTTTTAGCAATGAGCTCGTTTGTGCGAGCTATAATTTTTTACAAACTGCTATGTTATTGGCTCATTTCAGGCTTATTCCGGAGAGCTGCCTTGGTTTGGTAGTTGAGGATATGAGGAAACATCGTGTCAGTGATTTTGCTTTGGCATTATATGCGCAGGAGGCGATTAAACGCTTTGACCTCCCTCAATCTTTAGCAGAAATAGCGCTTAGCGGTCGAATTTGACTCGGATATCTTGGCGATGACTTGTAAAGACTTTTGTATTTGGAAATTTGATAGAAATCGTTTGACTAGCTTAGTGGGTGTTGCTAGTTTTTGGATAGCTGTTGTGCACTCTAAGTTCGCCAGCCAAACATAAAATAACTGATTAAGAAGGTGAATCCATGTTTAAGAAATCATTAATTGCTATAGCTTTTGCGGCTCCCGTTTTGTTGGCTCAACCTGCTCTTGCCCAAAGAGATTTTGGTGCAATCTACAAAGAGTGTGGATTGGGTTCTATTATTGGAGACCTTGCTACGGAAGAAAAAACTAAAGATATTTTGGCTGTCATTACTAACGTTACATTTGATTTGGGAACAACTGCGGTTATTTCTGAAGCATCTTCTCCTGATACCTGTGCGCGTGGTTCTGCGGCTGTCGCAGCGTTCATTTATCAGTCTTATGACGTGCTTGAAAAAGATATCGCTAGTGGTCATGGTGAGCATTTAGCTACTTTAAAAGAGCTGAATCAGTCTGGTGATGGCTTTGAATCAACTCTGAGAGCCGAGTTTGCCAAGCAGGTTGCTAGCGCAGATTATGCTGAGAAATCTCGTTTTGAGAAAACACAGGATCTTTTCAATCTGGTTACAGAAATTAACTAGAATGTCCTGACAATGAACCGCTCTGAGCTTGCAAAGGCTCAGAGCGGTTTTCTTTCCTGCCTCCTTTAAGAATTCTCCAGCCTTGCAGACACGTTTTTCCGCGTTTAAAAATTATTCCTTTCTACTTTTTGTTTTTGCACTTTTTATTTTTTTCTATCCTCTTTATTCCAACGCTAATGAGCATGCTTCTGATATTGAATTGCTTAAACAGCGTGCAATAGAAAAACACTTGGCAAGTCACTTAACCTGGTCGCGGCTGCTTTATTTTCGTGAAGGTGCTAACAAAAGTGACTTGAATGATGACGGTTATTTTTTTGATCCCCATGGAAATCAGGATAAGGAAAAAGAATTACTAGCCAGTATTGATGCGTATTTTTCTCCGTGGCTTGAGAATCCAGATGCGCATCCTATCTGTAAATTCCCTGGACGTTATTTCTGGTTAAACAAACAGCTTGGCTTGCCAGAATTTGAAGAGCAGCTTAAGGAGAAATGTAAGCGTATTCAGGTCTGGGGTTTCCAGGAAAAAACGAATTCGGTTAGCTTGATGTTGGTAAGTGGCTATCTGGGAAATCCGGCTTCCAGTTTTGGACATGCGTTTTTGAAACTGAATATGAATCAGACACAAGCGAATACCAGCCTGTTTGATAAATCCTTGAATTATGGCGCTGCAGTTCCCCCCAATGAAAACATGATTCGCTATGTTGTATTAGGAATATCCGGAGGTTATCAGGGTAGATTCACGGGGGAATACTTTTTTACACAAGACAGGGTTTACAGTCGAACGGAATTCAGGGATATGTGGGAATACAAACTGAATCTTAATGAAGAACAGTTAGAGTTTTTGATGTTGCATTTGTGGGATATCACTGGAAGGGAGTTTCAGTATTTCTTTTTCGACAGAAACTGCGCTTACCGGCTTGCCCAGTTAATTGAGCTTGTAACAGAAACAGAGTTGTCTGAGGATTTCCGCCCTTGGTATTTACCTGAAGTACTTTTCCAGAACCTTGGAGGTTCTGAAAAAAATCTGGTGAGTGAGATTAATTTTGTTCCCTCCAGCCAGCGAGTGCTTTATGCGCAACTTGAGAACTTAAGTAAAGATGAGTTGGCAATTATTGAAGCGATTCATGAAAAAAAATCTCTGGATGATGAGGTCTGGAACAGAATTGCTGAGCTTGATGAAAACAGGCAGATTATCGTACTGGATGCTTTACTGGCTTACCATAAATATTTACTCATTGCTTCAGGAAATCAGCAGGATGATTTCATGCGGAAACTGGAGCAGAAAATTCTTCTTAGTCGACTTGCTCTACCTGCAAAAGAGAGAGAGCAGGGCAGCGTCGCTGAACTTGTTTCTCCTGCAGAAGGAAACAAGGCGACTAACGTTTCTTTATCTGCTTTCCACACTAAATATGAAAATGGTGGGCTTTTAAATTTCGCCGCCTATAAAAAGGATTTAACAAATAGAAACAGTCTTGAAGGAAATGAGTTAGTACTTCTTGATTTTACTTTTCGTGATAGTGAAGCTTATTCTGCTTTGGAGCATGTAGACTTCATCAAGGCGGGTAATTTAAAACCTTCGCAGTCTTATCTTTCCAGTGAGCGTAAGTGGTCTTGGCAAATCAATCTTGGCGCTGACCGTGATGTTCTTGAGAGAGATTATATTGCGTATTTCAAGGCGTCTATGGGCAAAAGTTTTTATCTCAATCAAAACCTGTTTGTTTATGGTTTGCTCGGACCACAACTCAATCATCAGGAACCCATTGCAGATCTAAGCTTTAAATCGGGCCTGGTGTATTTACATTCGAAATTTATTTTCTCTGGGTTTAATGAACAGTATTGGTCAGAAGATGGGAACCATGAAACCGTAGTGGAAGGAAATGTTAGTTTTTTTGTGGAAGAAAATATAAACCTGTTTATAAAGCTTAAGGATGTGGAAGATACTGAGTCACAAGCTGGTATAAGTTTTTATTTCTAAATAGCGTAGCCTGTTAAAAAAGACCATAAAACAAAAAAGCCGCTTTATAGCGGCTTTTTCTTTTCTGCTTTTTGATTCAGGTAACTTTTTAAGCAGCTTTACCCATTAACAAGTCAGCAAGTTTGGCTCTTTGATAAGCGCCATCACCATATAGGAACTGATTGTGTTTCTGACGTTTGAAGAACAGATGCACAAAACATTCCCAGGTAAAACCAATACCACCGTGATACTGAACAGAACGACTTGATCCGTAATCAGCGGCATCACTTGCTGCAGCGTTTGCCATGCGGGCATACATTGCTGCTTTTTCAGGTTCGTGGTCAATGGCACAGACAGCGTTGTAAACATGTGATTTTGCCTGATCAATCTGAATCATCAAATCAACCAATGGATGTTTTACTGCCTGAAAGAAACCAATAGGATGATCGAACTGGGTTCTTGTTTTAGCGTATTCCACCGTTGTTTGAAGTTGCCACTCAGCAGCGCCAACCATGTCGGCAGCAACGATACTTAAGATGGCTGGTTCGGCTTTAGTTAAAGCTGCAACACCTTTGCCTGGTGCAGCAACAATCAACTCAGCTTTGGCATTTGAGAAAGTAACATGAGCCTGATCGCGGGTTAAATCCACAATCGCATCGGCTTCGATTGACACACCACTAGCATTTGCAGCAATCACGTATAAACCAACGCCGGCAGAGTCCTTAGCACTTACCACAAAAAAATCGGCTTTCTGTGCATCCTGAACAAAGTAGGCAGTACCGTTAAGGGTATCGCCATTTGCCGTTACATCAGTGTCATTGAAATCCCATGAACCTTTCTGGTTGGTGATGGCTAAAGTTGCTGCTTCACCTTCCATAATTTTATTGAGTGCCTTGTTCGCTTCATTATTTTCACAAGCAGCTAACACATAAGTACTATTGATAGTTGTGATTAAAGGAGATGGAAGAGCAACACGACCAGCTTCTTCAGCCAGTGCAGCTACTGCTACAACAGGCATGCCAATACCGCCTGCTGCCTCTGGAACGGCTACGCCAGTCCATCCGAGTTCAACCATTTGTTTCCAGAGGTCCTTGTTCCAGATGCAATCGGGTGCGCGCTCAGGATCGGGATTGTGAGCATTGGTTGCGTGTAATTTGTCGATTGTTACGTTGTCTTGAAAAAATTTCTTGGCGGCGTCGCGGAGCATTTGTTCTTCTTCGCCGAAGCCAAAATTAGAAGGTTGTTGTGACATTATTATTTCCTCTTGAATTCTTTAAAATTTTT
>JBECKS010000030.1:0-35486 GCA_040235395.1 Pseudomonadales bacterium
CTGTGCAAGGTTTGCAGATTGGCGCGCCGGTAAAACTTAAAGGTGTGGTGCTTGGTGAAATTGTTGATATCCAGATTCATCTGGCTGATGAATCACAACCTGTATTAACGGCAGTGACGGCTGATCTGGTGCTTTCACGTATCAGTAAGAACAATGAAAGTGTAGATCTTGATTTTATCAGGGAATCCATTGAAAACGGCCTGAGGGCGCAACTGAATTTCCAGAGCCTGTTAACGGGTTTGTTATATGTGGAGCTGGATTATTTTCCTGATTCTGAACCTGTTCTTTACAACTTGCAGGATGATTATCTGGAACTGCCAACTGTTGCTAGAGGCTTTGATGAGATTACAAAAAATCTTCAGGAAATGAATATTAAAGGCCTCATTGGCAATGTGGAAAACCTGATTCTTCAACTTAACAAGGTAGTAGCTAGTGGAAAAATTGAACAGGCCTTAGGGAGTTTTGATGAGGCAGCAAAATCCGTAAACCTTACCTCAAAAGAATTTGAAACGCTGGGGAGGAATCTTAATGAAACCAGTGTTGAGCTTTCAAAGCTTCTGGTTACGCTTAATGAAGGAGCGCCTGATATGGCAACACAGTTGAATGAGAATTTAATCGTCTTGCAAAAAAGTCTCGATCAATTTAATCAAACAGCAAACACGCTCAATCATACTTTTTCAGAAGATTCGCCTCTGGTATTTCAGTTGAATGAAACCATGCAGGATATTAGTAAGTCAGCACGCGCATTCCAGAATTTAAGTGAAACGCTTGAGCAGCAACCTGAAGCTATCTGGCGTGGCAAAAGTTTAAGAGAGGGAGATAAATAATGAAGCGTTATTTTCTTTTAGTAACAATTTTTTCTGTTCTGTTTTCCTGCCAGCAGTCGATTCCTAAACGTTACTATTTGTTGAGCGCACCAGCTTCTGAACAAAGTGAACAGTCTATTTCTAAATTGATTGGTTTGGGTCCTATTGAATTGGCTGAATATCTGAATCGCCCCAACATGATTCGTATGCGTAGTGACAACACTTTGAACCTGAGTGGTAGTGATTATTGGGCAGAACCGCTGGAAAATGGCATTGTCAGAACCTTGGGTTTGAACCTGACAAAACATGATGCGTCACGCATGGTGCAGGCCTTTCCCTGGCGCAGTGACAGTGTTCCTGCCTACAGCTTGCGAATCAGGATTAGCGAACTGATTCAGAAAGATAATAAAGCCAGTATTAATGCGACATGGGAACTGATTGAAACATCCAGTAAGAAAATGCTAGAGCGAAAGCATTTCGTGCGAAGTATTGATTCAGGATCGGGCGCAGAAAGTATGGCAGAAGCCTACAGCGCTTTACTGGCACAACTTGCTGATGAAATGCATGAAGCCTTGGTAAAAGTTGGGCAATGAAAATTGGTGTTGTCAGTGATACCCACAATAATCTCCCGAATTGCAGGAGAATTGTTGAGCTATTCAATGATGCGGGTGTTGAGCGTGTTATTCATACCGGTGATATCTCTCAAGTAAAAACTCTGGAAGTTTTTACAGACCTGGATGCAGATTTATACGGCGTATTTGGTAATAATGATGTGGAAAGGGAGTTGCTCGATGCCTTTCTTTCTGAAAGCCGTTTTCATTTTGTTGATCCGCCATTGGAGCTTGAATGGGCGGGTCGAAATATTATTGTGGTTCATGATCCACGAGATTTAGAACATATGATGAAGGATCATCATGATGTGGTCTTGCATGGGCACACACATCGGCAGGTGATTGAGCGATGCGATAAGCGCTTACTGTTTAATCCAGGTGAATGTGCAGGATTGATTGAAGGATTGAATTCGATAGGTGTTATTGATTTGCTTGAGTTGAGCGCAGAAGTTCTTAAGTTCTAATTTTTCACAATGTAAATTATTTTTTTGCTTGGATTGCAGCCACTTCATCAAGGCAGAACCAGCTAGCTTAATCAGGATTTTCTGTCTGAAAAGCAGATGCAGATTTTTTCCACTGTATAAAACCTGAAATAATTCTTCGGGTGTATTTATTTTGTTGGTAAGTTTTTTATCCAGTTCTTCAATGGTCCACGGTGGATTGAATTCATGATTCTTGAAGCCAAGTAGTTGATCAGGGTTTCTGTGAAAATGGCCCACATAACCACCGGCTCCCCAGAAAACCCGTCCTGAAATTTCCTGTGCTGCATCACTGATTAAGTAGGCATACAGCGAAGAGACATAGGAAGGATCAGGTGGATTCAGTGAGGCTTCCATTAAACTGTCGTCCAGCAAGCCCCGTGAATTTAAGTCTTTAATCAGCTTTTCGTAATCATCGCCAGTGGATAAACGTGTTTTGGCACCAGGGCAAACAACATTGACGCGCACCTTGTGTTCTTTTAAATCCATTGCCATGGCATAGGAAAGGCTAGTAACAGCGCCCTTGCCCGAAGCATAACCAGTGCCACCATACATACCTAAAAAAGCATGTGAACTGGTATTGATGATAGCGCCATAGCCTTGTTTCGCCATGATGGGTGCAGCATGGCGGCAGGTGTTGAACGTAGCGTGAAGATGAACATCGATTAACTGCTGCCAGTCCTTAGGATCAATGTTCAGAATGGATGTGCCTTCGGGTTCTGCAATGCCTGCGCAGTTAATCAGAGCGTCAATACTTCCAAAATGGTCAAGACAGCTTTGTATCAACTGGCCTGCAAAATCAAAGTCGCTCACGGAGCCACAACAGGCTATGACCTTGCCTGGAAGCGTGTTAGTAAGCGCTAGTGTTTCATTGAGCGCCTGTTCACCACGGGCATTGATAATGACATTAGCACCTTCTGCAGCAAGCCTGACGGCAATGGCTTGGCCTATACCCATGCTTGAACCAGTAACAATTGCATTCTTGCCTTTGAGAGACAGCTTTTCTGAATTCATATCGCCTTAGTTTTTATTGATAAATCTGCTATTTCTTGCTTAGGTATTTCTGTAGATGGACTATACTACTTTGCTTGTGCTTGATAAAAAATAATAACAATAACTAGGAAAACAAAAATGAAAAACTTAATTAAGATCCTTGGCATCAGTCTGTTGCTGATTACAACAACAACTTGGGCTGCCGATGGCAATAAGTTTGTCAAGAATACTAAACGTATTGGTGTGTTGACGGTAAGTATAAGCCGAGTAGGTGATGACCGTGCTGCAAACCAATCTGTTCGTCAGGCAATTCTTGAACATGCCAATGAAAATTTCACAGCGATGTTAGCATCATTGAGTGACTGGGAAGTTGTTCCTGCGAAGGAAATGGCAAAGCTAGAGGGGGTTAATGACTTGAACAAGATGTCTGGCTCTGCTGATGTTGACAAGGCATTGAATAAACTTGCTGACCAGAATCAGTTGCCCATGGAAGATGATGCCATCATGAAGGAGCTGATGATTGCGGCCATGTCGATGAATATGAAAAAGATGAATCAGCTCAAGGAGAAAGCCATCGTACAAACCGCCAATGAAATGCAAAGCAAGGTTGATTCAACAACAAAAAACAGACAGGCACTTCCAGGTTTGCCTGCGCTCTCTCTTGGCGCTGTAGAAGGTTATTTTGGTGATAAAACAGAAACGCAACAACAGCTTAAGGCGATAGATAAAATCTTTTCAGATCGAGTCAGTGAATTCTGTAAGAAAAATAATCTTGATGCTGTGGCTATTTATTATATTGCTGCTGAAGCAGGGCATGTGGGTGATACTTTCGTCAGTAATAGTGAGCGTACCAATGGTCATGTAAAAGCGAATACCTCAGTGCGTTTCATTCATCAGAATCCAAAATTCAGCTATAACCATGGCTATCCAAGAATGGATGATCTGGCGCCTTTCAAACTCAATACTCCTATCTATGTGGGTGTAGGCCATGTTGCTGCCATCCCAGAAAATATTGATCTGGCAGATCCTAAATCGGAAACACTGACAAAATTTAATGGTCTGGTTGATGATGCCAACAAGAGGCTTGAAAAAGGTTTGAGAAAGAAATTAAAACTGGATAAGAAGTAAAACTGTTGAAAGTAGTGGTGTAGATTTATGAAAGATCTGGTAAGTGGTGCTTACAGTAATATTGCTTACTAAGAAGTATTGTGGATTGATATAGAACAAGCATCACTAACAAGTGATTTGAGAGAATAAGGACATGAGACAATTATCCCCGCTAGATGCAGCCTTCCTTTATTTTGAAACACCTCGCTCGCCCATGCATATTGGCGGCATTTATATTTTTGAAGGTGAATACACTTACGAACAGTTTCTTGCGCACATTACCTCGCGTCTGGATATTGCCTCTGTTTTTACCGAGCGTTTGGCAGAAGTGCCACTTGATATTGATTTGCCTTATTGGGTGCATGACCCAAATTTTGATATAGAGCTTCACTGTCCTCGCACGGCCCTGATTGCACCACATAATCTTGATGCCTTGATGACTATGTCTGCTGATATTTTTGCCAGACCACTTGATAGAACGCGTCCTTTATGGGAAGCCCATTTTATTGAAGGTTTAGACAAGGTTCGCGGTGTGAAAAAAGGTTCTTTCGCGATTCTTTTCAAGGTGCATCACGCAGCTATCGATGGTATTTCAGGTGAAGAAATTCTTGCTGCCTTGCTCGATGTTGAACCCGGTGCAGTACGTGAAGTTAAGAAAGCCAAGCGTGCAAACAAAGCAAAAAAACCAGAACGTGTTCCTTATGACCTGGAATTACTCGGTAAGGGTTTATTGTCTGCCATGCAAACGCGCAAGCAACTGATAAAGTTTGGACAGGAAACCTTGAAGTTTATTGGCAAGACTGGTTTTCAGCGTATAAGACAGGGAAAGCAATCTCCACCAGGACTGTTTTCAGCGCCACCTACTTTGTTTAACGACAGCATTTCACCTCATAAGGTATTTACTGGTGTGCAATTACCTTTAAAAACTATCAAGGAAATCAAAAAGCCTTTCGTGGGTGTTACCGTTAATGATGTGATTCTTGCGGTGGTAGCTGGAGCCTTAAAAAAATATCTAGAAGCCCATGATTGTTATCCAGAAAAATCCTTAACGGTGATGGTGCCTGTTTCTGTTCGCAGCAGAAAACAGAAAAATACCTTGGGTAACCAGGTGGGTTCCATGTTGGTGTCTTTGGACACTCTTGAAAGTAATCCTCTTGAAAGATTAAAGGCTATTCACGAGAACACGCAGCAGGCAAAAGCCTATCAGAAAGCATTGCATCTGGAATCCATGGCTCAGTTTGTGCCTTCATTATTGCAAACCATGGTGGCACGCTTGTATTCGCGTGTTCGTTTTTCACAAAAGAAAAAACCTGCCTTTAATCTTGTGGTAACTAATGTGCCAGGGCCACAGTTTCCTCTGTATTTTGATACGGCAAAATTACATAGTCAGTACGGTATGGCCCCCATTGTTGATGGCATGGGTTTAATGCTGGTGGTAATGAGTTATAACGGTAATGTGGGTATTGGTATTACTGCGTGCAGGGAGCTTATGCCAGATGCCAGTTTGCTAGCTTCGTATCTTGAAAAGGAACTTAAAGTTCTCCATGGAAAAGTGGTACCCAAGACACGCACCAGTAAAAAGAGTGTTAGTAAAAAGAAAGCAGCAACTAAAACAAAAACTCGCGTATCTAAGCCTAAGTAGTATTTATTAATTTCCTAATAAGGTTCGAATGGCAAGTGCTGCTGCCGAAGTACGGTTGTCCACGTCAATTTTGGGGAAAAGCTGTTCCAGATGTTTATTGATGGTTCGTGGGCTGATATTAAGAATCTCGGCAATTTCCTTGTTACTTTTTCCTTGTGCTAACCAGAGTAGAACCTCTGACTCGCGTTTGGTGAGTTTTAGATTATTTTTCAGGATTGAAGCATCAAACATCGCTTCGCTTTGAATGATTCTTAGCAGGTGGGTCTCATCTTCCGCAGGCTTGAAATAACGAATCTGCACAGTCTGGTTTCCAATGGGATAGACAAGATCTCTTTTTTCATGCGCTTTAAGCCAGCTTGCAAGTGATGAAAAAAAATCTTCCCGACTTTGTATGTGTTCGAGAAGATTATGTGCTTCCTGAGTTGACCATTGAATGTGGCCAGTATCGTCCACTGAAAAAATAAACTGTTTAACACTATCAAGTGCAGATTGTGCGCCTCGTATCAAACGGGCATTGCTAGTGTGTGACTTGATGCGTGCCAGTAATTCGATGGGTTGTATAGGTTTAGTAACGTAATCATTACCACCACTTTCAAAAGCTTTAACCAGGCTGTCTGTTTCAGTTAGCCCTGTCATGAAAATGATGGGTGTGTGCGGAAGACTCTGCCTAATCAGTTGGCAACATTCAAAACCATCCATCACAGGCATAACGGCATCCATGAGAATTACATCAGGTGTGATCTGTCCAGTAATCATTAAGGCCTGTTGTCCGTTAAGAGAAATCAGAACGGTATAGCCAGCATCATCTAATGACGCATTAATCATCCCAAGGGAATCAGGGGAGTCATCAACCACTAGAATGATGGGATTATGTTTATCTGTTTTCATCTCTTGCCTTCCTGTTCAATAAAGGATTTCAAGCCCACTAAATCAAGTTTTCCAAGATAGGATTCCGCATAACAAATAAAGTCACTGAAATCTGAGGAATTTTTTAATCCATCAATGACTTCATGCACGCCATTAAGAAAACCGATGGTGCAGTACTCCGTAATCTTTTTCAGAATTTCTTCATCAGGAAAATTAATATCCTGAGGTTCTGGCGTTTTGTCTGGTTTCTTGAGATTAATATCAATGTCATGCAACCATGTTAGTTTCAGATGATGACCAATTTTTTCTAACAGCGTATCAAAGCGAACAGGTTTGATGATGTAAGCATCGTGGAGTCGCGCTTCCATTTTATCTTCATCAATTTCAATGGCATTACCAGAAATCATAATGATGGGTACATTAATTCCATTAGTCTTGATGTATTCAGCAACTTCCCAGCCGTTGTATTCGGGCATGAATATGTCAAGAAAAACCAGATCGATTGCGAGTTCATCAAGCTTTTCTATTGCCTGCCTGCCATTTTCAGCCTGTATTAGGGTAAAACCTAAAGGAATAAGCCATTCACAAATCAGTTGTCTGTGTTTTAGTTGATCATCGGCAATCAGGATAGTTTTTCTTGGTCCTTTGTAACCAATCACTGGAAGAGACGTATTTCGCTTACTGCTTACCTGTGTTGATTTGGGTAAGAGAATGGATAGCGTAAAGCGACTACCTATACCATATTCACTTTCAACAGCAATATCGCCACCCAATAATTCGCTGAGTAGTCGAGAAATGGAAAGGCCTAATCCCGTGCCTAAGCGGAATTCATTTTTGTTGTCATCGACCTGTTCAAAAGGATCAAAGATACGTTCAAAATCTTCGGGTTTTATTCCAATACCAGAATCTTCAACCACGAATTTTGCAACCTGATTTCTGTAGGAAATTTTCAGGCATACGCCACCTTGATTGGTAAATTTAATGGCATTGGAAATCAGGTTAATCAGAATCTGTCTGAAACGTTTCTGGTCAGTGGAAGCATAATCCGGAAGTTGCTCAATGCCTTCATAAGTGAAAGTAATACCTTTTTCATTGGCTTGTTGGTGAAACATCTGGACGATCTGTTCAACCGTAAGGCGAATGTTCACAGATTCCTTATGAATATATTTAAGACGTTTGGCTTCTATTTTTGAAATTTCAAGCAAGCCCTCAATAATGTCAGCTAGGTGTTCACTGCTTCTTAGAATCACACTTGCAGCTTCCCTTGCCTTGGGAGGAAGGTTCTCATTCTTTTCAAGTAATTGCGCATAACCGAACACAGTATTTAATGGTGTACGAAGTTCATGACTGACACTGGAGAGATAACGTGTTTTTGACTGGTTTGCAGAATCCGCAGCTTCTTTTGCTAGTTCCAGTTGTCGTGAAGTCTGTTTGTTAGTAATGATTTCTTTTTCGAGTAGTGCTGCGTTGTTCTGCAATTCATCGAGAGCCTTGGCTTTTGTGTTTTCTGCAAGCACATAGAGCCATATTAGAATGCCCATCACGATAGATAACAGGAAAAATACCTGCCATAGCACCTTACTGATAATGAAAAGAACGTTTTCATCCTGAATATTGAGCGTGAAAAACACCATCAATAACAAAGTGGAAATAAGCAGACTCGTTAAGGAGAAAATAGAAAAGAAATGACCAACTTTTGATTGAAGCAGGTTTGCCATCTTTTCTGGTAGCAGTCTAATAAAGATAGCATTCAACTGTTCGCGAATGCCTGCATCTGGTCGACATTGATCTCTGCATAAAGATTCTAGAGAGCAGCATAGGGAGCAGATATCGCCTGCATAGTATGGACAGTGGAGGATATCTTCCTTATCAAAAACGTTCCTGCAAATCTTGCACTCACAACGTTCGCTAATCTTAATACGATTATCTGTGTCCTGGTCTAGATAACTTTTGTGTAAGTAATATTTTCCCTTGGTTAAATAAGCAATCAGTGGTGCTGTTAGAAAAGGTAGGAAAAATGCAATGAAGGGTGCTAGCGCTTTTATATATGAACCATAGATACCAATTTCTGCAGTAATACCAATGAAAGAGGCGAGCAACATGGAAAAAAATCCCACAGGATTGATGTCGTAAAGTTTTCCACGTTTGAATTCCAGGACTTTTGGTCGTAAACCCAGATGCCAGTTAATCACCAAATCGGCAACCAGTGCTCCAATCCATGAAAGCACTAGCGATGAAAAGGTAATCAGTATGTTTTCAAATGCTTTATAAACTCCAAGCTCCATCAAAAGCACGGCGATGGAAACGTTAAAGAAAAGCCAGACGATTCTTCCCGGGTGGTTATTGGTTAGACGGGAAAAAAAGTTGGACCAGGCAAGTGACCCAGCATAAGCATTGGTTACATTGATTTTTAATTGGGAAATAATCACAAAGAAGCAGGCAACAATTAGTGCGATTTCCTTGTTGTGAAACAGGTATTCAAAAACCACGATATACATGCGTGTTGGATCATCGGCCTGGTCGGGGGAAATGCCGTAATCCATGGCAAGCACAGCAAGAAAGGAGCCGGCAACCAGTTTCAGGATGCCGATAAAAATCCATCCTGGTCCAGAAAAAAGTAAAGCTAGCCACCATGAAAAAGTATCTTTTTTTTCATCGGGTAGAAAACGTAAGTAATCTACCTGTTCACCGTTCTGGGCTATTAAAGGAAAAATGACAGCCGCTGCAGCACCAAATAAAAAAATATTAAATCCAGTTTGAGAATTTTTTTGTGCGCTTCCCGTAAATTCAAACCAGGTATCAAGACTGTCTTGATGATTGAGGAAAACAATGACTAGAGGAATAAATTGAAGCAGTGCCCATAAAGGTTGGGTAAGTAACTGAAAGCGACTTATGCGAGTGATACCATGTGTTACGAGAGGGATAACAATAATTGCACTGATGATGTAAGCGAGAAGAATGGGTATGCCAAAAAGAATTTCTAATGCTGAAGACATAATGGCCGCTTCAAGCGCAAAGAAAATGAATGTAAATGAAGCGTAAATCAGAGACGACAGCGTAGATCCTAAATAACCAAAGCCTGCACCTCGAGTAAGTAAATCAATATCGATTCCAGATTTTGCTGCGTGGTAACAGATAGGAATACCACTAAAAAAAATAATGATGGATACCGCAGCAATCGCCCACATGGCATTTTCAAAACCATAGGCGAGTGTGATGGCGCCACCAATCGCTTCTAGTGCAAGAAAGGAAACAATTCCTAAAGCGGTATTGGCGATTCGTCCAATGGACCATTTTCGTGCATGTTTTGCAGTAAAACGCAGCGCAAAATCTTCAAGCGTTTCATTTGCAACCCATTGATTGTACTGGCGATGGGCGGGAAAAACTTTATGCTCTACTGCCGACATTCAAACTCCTGAACCAATTTGGGGCGGTTAAACCAGAGCTCCTCTGGTTTTCCTTTACCCATCATGATTAATGCAGGTTTCGAGCCAAATACGTTATTTAACGTATACGAAATGGCTTAATACCGCATTGTTGTCACAGCACCCATTTCCAATAATTCCATCCGAACCTAGCTACTTTTTATTAATCAAGGAGTCATTCCCCTTATGAAAACTTTTAAAAAAATATCACCACTTAAACTTTCATCTGCCTTTTTGGGAGCATCCATGATGACTTCTGTGGCACAAGCCGATATTGAATTAACAGACAGTCTGAGCATTTCTGGTTTCATCGACATGTCGACTTACTACGAAGATCCGGATAATTCACCTAGCACAAACACATCAGGCCTGGATCAGTTCGAGATGGATTTTATGTATGATTTTGGTGAGGGGCTAACTGCTCAGGTTGATTTGCAATACACAAATCCAGATCCGGTAGATCCTACGGTAGGTGGAACAGCGGTTGAGCAGGGCTTTTTTGTTTACTCAGTTAGCGATGCGCTTTCATTTAAAGCAGGTCGCTTCCTTGCTTACTCAGGTTGGGAAGCTGCTGAGCCAACGGGCTTATATCAATATTCCGCATCACCCTTAGCCTCTACTTTCTATGGTGGTTATCAGCAGGGTGCATCAGTTTTATACGCGTCTGATACTTTTGAA
This sequence comes from Pseudomonadales bacterium, assembly GCA_040235395.1. Classification (GTDB taxonomy): domain Bacteria; phylum Pseudomonadota; class Gammaproteobacteria; order Pseudomonadales; family JBECKS01; genus JBECKS01. Next base: position 10,609 of record JBECKS010000030.1, read on the forward strand.
GTGGCAGCCACTATTGCCAACTCCTTGGTTGATGGCCTTGAAACCGATTCCAAGAAAGCCGGTGTAGAAACCATGCTTGCTTTTATGCCTACAGAAGAGCTTACCTTAAAAGCTTTTTACTTAACTGAAGCAGACGATGACACAGTTGATGTATGGGGAAGTTATACCATGGATAACTTCACCTTCGCACTTGAGTATGCCATGAGTGACTACGCAGATGACTCTGAAGCAAGTGGTTATCTGGCAATGGTTAATTATGCGATGGATAAGCTGGGTTTAACGCTTCGCTACCATGCCTTGGAAGCAGAAGATGCTGCTGGAACCACTACTACGGATACCAGTGGTATTACTTTCTCACCGAGTTACGCCCTTCATGAAAATCTTTTAATTGTGGCTGAATATCGCGTTGATACTGACGACTTGACTGATGAAGACACAACATCAGCTGCTTTAGAAGCATTAATTTCTTACTAGGATTTACCACAACATGATGGTGAGCCATGAGGCTGGCTCACCATCAATCTCAATTTACCCAGGAGTTTAATATGAAAATGTCATTTTTGAAGAAGCTTGTGATTTCTTCTGCAATGCTGGCTTCCAGTATGAGTTTTGCCGCAGAAGACACGATTAAAGTGGGTGTTTTACATTCACTGTCTGGCACCATGGCGATTAGTGAAACCACGCTGAAAGACACGATGGAAATGCTCGTTGAAGATCAGAACAAGAAAGGAGGTTTGTTAGGAAAAAAACTTGAAGCGGTTGTTGTTGATCCTGCATCTAACTGGCCTTTGTTTGCTGAAAAAGCGCGTGAGCTGATTCAGAAAGATAAAGTGGATGTTGTGTTTGGATGCTGGACTTCTGTTTCCAGGAAGTCAGTGCTTCCTGTGTTTGAAGAATTAAACAGCATTCTTTTCTATCCAGTTCAGTATGAAGGCGAAGAATCTTCCAAAAACGTTTTCTATACGGGTGCTGCACCAAATCAACAGGCAATTCCTGCAGTGGATTACTTGATGAAAGAAGTGGGTGTTAAGCGTTGGGTTCTGGCGGGAACTGATTACGTTTACCCGAGAACAACCAACAAGATTCTTGAAGCTTATCTGAAAGCAAAAGGTGTTAGCGAGAGCGACATCATGATTAATTACACGCCATTTGGACATTCAGATTGGCAGTCAATTGTATCTGACATCAAGAAATTTGGCTCAGCTGGTAAGAAGACAGCTGTAGTTTCAACTATCAATGGTGATGCTAACGTTCCTTTCTATAAGGAATTAGCTAACCAGGGTATCAAGGCGGAAGATATTCCAGTGGTTGCCTTCTCTGTTGGCGAAGAAGAGCTTTCTGGTATTGATACAGGTCCATTAGTTGGACACCTTGCAGCATGGAACTATTTCATGAGCGTTGATAACAAGGACAACAAAGCCTTTATCAAGAAATGGCAGAAGTACACCAAGAACAAAAAACGCGTAAGCAATGACCCAATGGAAGCGCATTACATTGGCTTCAATATGTGGGTGAAAGCAGTTGAAAAAGCAGGAACAACGGATCCTGAAGCTGTACAGAAAGCCATGATTGGTATTAAGGCACCTAACCTCACTGGTGGCGAAGCTGTGATGGGTAAAAATCACCACATTACCAAGCCTGTTTTAATTGGTGAGATTCAAGATGATGGTCAGTTTGACGTGGTTTGGGAAACCGAAGGCTTAGTACCGGGTGATGCATGGTCTGATTTCCTTCCAGGTTCCAAAGATATTATTTCTGATTGGACACCACCCATCTCATGCGGTAACTACAACACCAAAACCAAGAAGTGTAGTGGACAGAATTATTAATGCTTAGGAGGTAAGCGCAACCACAGGGCAGGTGACATTGGTGAGACTATCCCCCCCGCTAATGTTACCTGCTTACTGTCAAACCTGGCTTTTCTGTTTAAAGAAGTGAATTATGCTTTTATCCCTACGAAAATTTTCAAGCTTGTTTTTTCTGGGTACCTGTCTTTTTTTTATTTCAAGTCCATCTGCTTTTTCCTTTCCCTTACTTTCAGACGATATCAAGAACGTACTTGTTGATGGTTCCTACAGTGAGAAGTCGGAAGCTTTCACAAACCTGTCAGATCTAGCTGTTGAAAATGATGGAACGCTTGAATTTCTGCAGCAGGCACTTGAAGGTAATGTGGTTTTTCATAAGGAAGAAAAACTGTTCTATGTCATAAAGGAAATCGATGATGCTTATCAACTCACAGCAGTTTCCAGTGATGAAATTATTGATATCGATAGCAAGGATGGTTATGGAAAGCTGAAAACCAATAATCAGGTCAGGCAGAGTCTCAGGCAGGATATTGCCAGACTGCAAATGAAATCATCTTCAGCACAACTTAGAAAGTTGGCACTGGAAGAGATTATAAAGAACCCCTCGGAGGAAAATGTTGAGTTAGTAAAAGGATTTTATGAGAACGAACAGGATCCAGATGTTAAGGAGAGCATGGAACTTTTTCTGAGTTTGGGTGTTATAAAATTTTCTGACGATGAAGCTGAATTGAATTCAGCTATCGAAAGTCTTGCAGGAAATCTTGAACCAGTTGTTATCAATGAGTTGAAAGTTTTCAGCGATGAAACCGAAGTGAGTGCTTTAAAGAAAAAAGCGGATATTGCTATTAGTGCCATTGAATCAAAAATCCGTTTCTACGAAAAAATCGAGATACTTTATTTTGGTTTGAGTTTTGGTTCTGTACTTGTACTCGCGGGTATAGGGCTAGCTATTACTTTTGGTGTAATGGGTGTGATTAACATGGCGCATGGTGAGCTCATCATGTTGGGTGCCTACACTACTTATGTGATTCAACAGCTGATGCCAGACCATATTGGTTTATCCATTATTGTTGCCATTCCCTGTGCGTTTATGGTGTCGGCGTTAGCCGGTATTGCGATGGAACGACTTGTCATACGACATCTTTATGGCCGTACCCTGGAAACCCTGTTAGCCACTTTTGGTATTAGCCTGATCTTGCAACAGGCCGTGAGGACAGTTTTTTCTCCACTCAATAAAACAGTGGTGACACCCGACTGGATGAGTGGGCTGCTGGAAATCAACAGCGTGTTATCACTTACCTGGAATCGGCTTTACATCATTATTTTCTGCATGCTGGTTTTCTTTTTATTACTTTTGATTATGAATAAAACCTCACTTGGCTTGCAAGTGAGAGCGGTGGCACAGAACAGGAACATGGCAAGAGCAATGGGCGTTCGTTCATCAAGGGTTGATGTACTTACATTTGGTTTAGGTTCTGGAATTGCTGGCGTTGCCGGCGTGGCTTTAAGTCTGCTAACCAACGTTGGGCCGAATCTGGGGCAAGCTTATATCATTGATTCTTTCATGGTGGTTGTTTTTGGCGGCGTCGGAAATCTTTTCGGTACTTTGCTAGCAGGCATGAGTCTTGGTGTGATGAACAAGGTACTTGAACCATGGACAGGCGCAGTACTCGCCAAGATTTTTATTCTGCTGTTCATCATTCTTTTTATTCAGAAAAGACCTCAGGGTTTATTCCCGCAACGTGGTAGAGCGGCGGAGAATTAATCATGAGTCGAAGCTCTTTTTTTCAAGACGACAAACAGGGAAAGATTTTTTTTGGCCTTCTGTTTGTTATCAGTTTGCTAGTTTCTTTATTGAATCTTTTTGTTCCCGAAGGAAATGTTTTTCACGTTTCTACGTATACAGTAACCCTTCTAGGAAAATACCTTTGTTACGGATTACTGGCGATAGCTGTTGATCTGGTATGGGGTTATCTCGGCATATTAAGTTTAGGACATGGAGCATTTTTTGCCCTTGGTGGTTATGCCATGGGTATGTATCTCATGCGTCAAATTGGCGACCGTGGTGTTTACGGAAATCCAGAGTTGCCAGACTTTATGGTTTTTCTTAATTGGAAAGAACTCCCCTGGTTCTGGTATGGCTTTGATCATTTCTGGATAGCGATGTTGATGGTGGCTTTTGCCCCGGGCTTACTTGCATATTGTTTTGCTTTTCTGGCGTTTCGTTCACGTGTCACCGGCGTTTACCTTTCTATTATGACGCAGGCATTGACCTATGCCTTGCTCTTGGCATTTTTCAGGAACGAAATGGGTTTTGGCGGCAATAATGGTTTAACCGATTTCAAGGACATACTTGGTTTCAGTTTGCAGGAAGATTCTACTCGTGTTGTGCTTTTCTTATCGTCTGCTGTGGCATTGGCTTTAGGTTATCTAGCCTGTCGTTTCATCATTAACTCCAGATTGGGTTTATTAACGATTGCGATTCGTGATGCAGAAAACCGAAGCCGTTTTATTGGTTATAAGGTGGAAAGTGCCAAGACATGGATGTTTACTTTTTCTGCCGTACTGGCAGGTGTTGCTGGTGCCTTGTATGTGCCGCAAGTTGGCATTATTAACCCGAATGAATTTTCACCACTGAATTCGATTGAACTGATTGTGTGGGTTGCTGTTGGTGGACGAGCAACCTTGGTAGGTGCTGTTCTGGGTGCACTGGTTGTGAATTATGGTAAAAGTTATTTCACCGCAGCTTTGCCCGAAGTATGGCTCTTTGCTTTGGGCGGTTTGTTTATCGTGGTCACACTTTATTTCCCTAAAGGAATTATTGGTATGAAAAAATTCTGGGGGAAAAAGGCATGACTATTACCGAGACAGCACAGAATTTGATTCGACGTGATCGTGTTTTCGAATTCCTGATTCCACCTACGCCACCGAATCTCGATTTAACGCATAACACCATTCTTTATCTTGAAGACATTTCTGTCAGCTTTGATGGTTTCAAGGCAATCAATAATCTCAATCTTTATATCGAAGCAGGGGAGCTGCGTTGCATCATTGGGCCCAATGGTGCGGGCAAATCAACCATGATGGATATCATCACCGGTAAAACTCGCCCCGATGCAGGTACAGCATGGTTTGGCCAAAGTATTAACCTGTTGGCATTAACAGAAGCAGAGATTGCTCAGGCAGGCATTGGCAGAAAATTCCAGAAGCCAACGGTTTTTGAAATGCTTACGGTGAGTCAGAACCTGGAACTTGCGATGGCGCAGGATAAACGTGTGCTTGCTTTATTGTTTGCGCGTTTAAGCAAGTTACAGCAAGAGAAAATAAATCACACACTCAACATCATTAATCTTTACAACATGAAGGATGAGTTGGCAGAACGTTTATCTCATGGACAGAAGCAATGGCTGGAAATTGGCATGCTGCTGATGCAGGAACCGCAACTTCTATTGGTGGATGAACCTGTTGCAGGGATGACGCATCAGGAAATGGATCGCACAGCAGAATTATTAACGTCACTGGCTGGAGAGCGTTCAGTGGTTGTTGTTGAGCACGATATGGATTTTGTTCGTTCCATTGCAAAAAAAGTGACTGTCTTGCATCAAGGTTCTGTGCTTGCAGAAGGAAGCATGGACCAGATACAGCAAGACAGGCACGTTATCGAAGTTTATCTGGGGGAATGATCTATGCTTCAGATAAAAACACTAAATCAGTTTTATGGAGAAAGTCACACCCTTTGGGATGTAGACCTCACTATTGAAGAAAAAAAATGTACCTGCCTGATGGGCAGGAATGGCGTTGGAAAAACAACCCTTTTGAATTGTGTGATGGGTCAACTTCCACTTAAGAGTGGTGAAATTATTTATCAGGATAAACCCCTGCATAAACTCAATATGGAAGAGCGTGCTCGCATGGGTATAGGTTATGTCCCTCAAGGCAGGCAGATTTTTCCCTTATTAACAGTTGAAGAAAATCTCAGGATTGGTTTATCAGCACGTAGCGATAAAGTGCGAGAGATTCCTGCTTTTATTTTTGAACTTTTTCCTGTGTTAAAGGAAATGATGCACAGGCGAGGGGGAGATCTTTCTGGTGGTCAACAACAACAGCTAGCTATTGGGCGCGCGCTCGTACTTGATCCCAAGTTACTTATTCTTGATGAACCTACAGAAGGTATTCAGCCGAATGTGGTGTCTGAGATTGGCGATGTCATTCGAAAACTTAACAGTGAACTTGGCATGACAGTGTTACTCGTTGAGCAGAAATTACCTTTCGTGCGCAAGGTAGCCGATGTTTTTTATATTCTCGATCGTGGTGAGATCAAGGCATCGGGTGATGTAACGACACTTGATGAAAAGTTAATCAAGGAGTACCTCACGGTATGAACGAGCCAGATAGCACTTTGGAACAATCTGGTTGGCAAGCAAGCCTGTCGATGTCATTCAAACAAAGACATGACAAGACGGTTATCACTGATTTGCGCCACAAAGGTCCCTTAAGAATTCAACGACCATTTTATCCTGAAGGTGCTACAAGTCATGTTTACCTTTTGCATCCACCAGGAGGTGTGGTGGGTGGTGATTCCATTAACATAAATCTGAAGGCTGAATCAGGTAGCCATGCTTTATTAACCACACCGGGTGCAACTAAGTTCTATCGAAGTACAGGTGTCCATGCCTTGCTTAGCCAGACCCTTAATCTTGAGGCAGATTCAAATCTTGAATGGTTTCCTCAGGAAAATATTTTATTTCCTGGAGCCTGTGTGAAAAGCAAGACCAGAATTAATGTCGCAAAAGATGCCAGATTAATTGCGTGGGAAATTAATTGTCTGGGTAGACCTGTTAATCAGGAAATTTTTAGTTCGGGAAAACTGGATGCGCGTATTGAAATTTTTTCTGATAACAAACCTTTATTACTTGAGAAACAACGGGTGTTTTCACTGAGTGATCTTAATGCAGCCAGTGGTTTAAGGAATTATCCCATGCAGTCATTGATGGTCTCTAATCATGTAAATGAAGAACTGCTTGAGCGTTGTCGTGAAAAAGTTAATGAACTGAATCCTGAATTTCCAGTGGGTTTAACCTTGCTTGATGATTTTCTGGTTTTGCGCGCTTTATCTACAAGAACAGAAAAACTACATCGTTTGATGGTGAGTATTTGGCAACTCATTCGTCCGGAAGTGATGGGTAAAACTGCTGAGCTACCAAGAATATGGGCTACTTAAATTTCGCGTTTAATAAAACGCGTAAGAAAGAAAATTTAAAAATACAATGGTTAGCAATAAAACGCTTAGAAGTAACAAGTTTGGAAATAAAAAGTTTGGAAATAAAAAGGTTTAGATATGGATCTGACACCCAGAGAAAAAGATAAATTGCTGATTTTCACTGCGGGCTTACTTGCAGAAAGACGTTTGGCGAAAGGTTTAAAGCTGAATTACCCAGAAGCTGTTGCTTATATTTCAGCGGCAGTGCTTGAAGGTGCGCGGGAAGGTAAGACAGTAGCTGAGTTAATGAGTGCTGGTCGTGAACTACTGAGCATAGATCAGGTGATGGACGGTGTTGCGGTTTTGATTCCGGAAGTGCAGGTAGAAGCAACCTTTCCTGATGGCACAAAGCTTGTAACGATTCATGAACCCATTGTTTAACTAAACCAGCCTTTACAAGACAAGAGAAAGAAAAATGATTCCAGGCGAATTCAAGATTAAAGCAGGTGACATTGAAATCAACGAAGATAGGGAAACTATAAGTATCAGCGTGGATAACACGGGTGATCGTCCTATTCAGGTGGGTTCCCACTATCATTTTTATGAAACCAATGATGCTCTTCGATTTGATCGCGAAGCGAGTAAAGGCATGCGGCTGAATATTCCTGCTGGAACGGCTGTGCGTTTCGAACCTGGTCAAAGTCGACAGGTTGAGTTGGTGGCTTACGCGGGTGATAAAACCATTTATGGATTCCAGGCAAAAATCATGGGCGAACTGAAATAGGAAAAGGCAGAAAAATTATGGCGAAGCTATCAAGGCAGGCTTATGCAGACATGTTTGGACCCACCACAGGTGATCGTGTTCGCTTGGCTGATACAGCACTCTGGATTGAAATAGAGAATGATTTCACCGTTTACGGTGATGAAGTGAAATTTGGTGGTGGAAAAGTTATACGTGATGGCATGGGCCAGTCACAGAGAGCCGATGCAGAGGTAGTGGATTTATTAATCACGAATGCACTGATTATTGATTATTGGGGAATCGTGAAAGCTGATGTGGGTATTAAGGATGGGCGCATAACAGGCATTGGAAAAGCCGGGAATCCTGATGTGCAAGCTGGCGTCAATATTGTTGTTGGACCTGCAACAGATGTTATTGCAGGCGAGGGTAGCATTCTTACGGCAGGCGGTATCGATGCACATATTCATTTCATCTGCCCACAACAAATTGAAGAGGCACTCTCTTCAGGCGTGACCACTATGTTAGGTGGTGGCACGGGTCCTTCAACAGGTACCAATGCAACCACAGTGACGCCGGGTATCTGGTATATGGCAAGAATGTTAGAAGCTGCAGATAGCTATGCCATGAATCTGGGTTTCCTTGGAAAGGGTAATGCCAGTTTGCCACTTCCTTTGCATGAGCAGGTTGATGCAGGCGCAATGGGTTTAAAATTACATGAAGATTGGGGAACGACACCTGCGGCAATCGATAACTGTTTAAGTGTGGCTGAAGAATGTGATGTGCAGGTAGCTATTCACACCGATACCTTGAACGAATCAGGTTTTGTTGAAGATACCATTGCAGCATTCAAGAATAGAACCATACACACCTATCACACGGAAGGTGCTGGTGGTGGGCATGCACCAGATATCATCAAGGCCTGTGGTTTTGAGAATGTATTGCCTTCATCAACCAATCCAACACGTCCTTACACAGTCAACACGGTGGATGAACATCTCGATATGCTGATGGTGTGTCATCACCTTGACCCTGCTATTCCTGAAGATGTGGCCTTTGCAGAATCCCGTATTCGTAGGGAGACTATTGCAGCAGAAGATATTCTTCATGACCTGGGTGCTTTTTCCATGATTGCATCTGATTCGCAAGCAATGGGTCGGGTGGGAGAAGTTGTTACAAGAACCTGGCAAACAGCGCACAAGATGAAGGTGCAACGGGGCAGCCTGAAAGATGATCCTGCAGAGCATGATAATTTCAGGGTTAAACGTTATATGGCGAAATACACCATTAACCCTGCCATTGCCCATGGTATTAGTCATGAAGTGGGATCCATCGAGGTCGGAAAACTGGCTGACCTGGTGTTGTGGAAGCCTGGATTCTTTGGTGTAAAACCTTCTCTTATTTTAAAAGGCGGAATGATTGCCATGGCACAAATGGGAGACCCCAATGCATCCATTCCAACACCACAACCTGTGCATTATCGCCCCATGTTTGGCAGTTATGGTAAAGCCATGCAGTCAACATCAATGACTTTTCTTTCCCAAAGTGCAATTTCTCAAGGTGTGCATGAACAACTGGGCTTAAAAAGTTTGATTGGCAAGGTATCAGGTTGCCGTCATGTTAAGAAAAAACACATGATTCATAATCATTACTTACCAAACATTGAGGTGGATTCACAAACCTATCAGGTGAGGGCTGATGGTGAGTTATTAACTTGTGAACCAGCGGATGTTCTTCCATTGGCACAACGTTATTTTTTATTCTAGAAGAAATATTTTTTTAACAGGGTTGGGAAACCTTATGATTAAACTGACAAAAAAAATTACACCGACAGAGAGCGCTTACCTTGAAGTAAGTCAGGATGAAAATATTAAAATTCTTTATATGAATCTTGATATGCGAATACGAAGTCGGCAACGCGCTGTACTTGAAGATGGCCAGGAAGTGGGTCTGTTTCTTGAAAGAGGAAGCCTGATTCGCGGTGGCGATATTCTTATTAATGACGCCAGTGAAAAGGTCAAAGTGCTTGCTGCTGATGAATGTGTATCAACAGTTTATTCGGATGATGCATTGATGTTGGCAAAGGCTGCCTACCATTTGGGAAATCGTCATGTGCCCTTGCAGATTGAACAAGGTTGGTTGCGTTATCAACATGACCATGTACTTGACGACATGATTCAGCGAATGGGCTTGAGAATTGAAGTTTCTCATGCGCCCTTTGAGCCAGAGGCAGGTGCCTATCAACAACAGGGGCAACATACACATAGTCATGACCACAGCCATGAGCGAGAGGAAAGCCACAATCATGCACATTAAATCAAGAATTTAATTGTCTTATTAAATAAGAGGAACAACTTATGAAAACTTTGAAAAGCAAGCTCCTTATGATTTTTACATGTTTTGTTTCACTGTTTTTTTCAGTTTCAGTCTGGGCGCATCCCGATCATGCCAGTGAAAACCTTTCTCAGTTCATACAGCAATTCTCTGAGAATACTAGCCCATTATCGGCATTGTTAATTTCCTTGGCATTGTTAGCGACCTTGACAACACTTGTTGAAATCAAAGTTAAATCGAAAAAAGACGATGAGCGCTGAGTTAGCATTTTTTCGTTTACAGCAACTCATAAGTCCCTCTTTACCAATAGGCGCTTTTACCTATTCACAGGGAATGGAGTGGGCAGTTGAAGCAAAATGGATCGATGACGCAGAAAGCTTAAGAGCCTGGTTGAATTCCTGTCTGTTTAATAGTCTGGCTCAACTGGAATTACCCATTCTTATCAGGCTATACAATGCACGTGAAGAAAGTGATGAACAGTTTTCAAACTGGTGTGATTATTTATTAGCAAGCCGTGAAACCAGAGAGCTTCGTCAGGAAGAACAGCAGCGCGCAGCTGCCTTATTGACCGTATTAACCAAGTTGCCAGATAGTTGTGAATGGCATGAGCTTGAAGCTTGTAGTCTGGATTTAAAAAAAACACCACTAGCAGGTCTTGCTATCGCAGCGAGTCGCTGGAATTTGTCGCTAGAAGAATTATTAAAAGGTTATTTGTGGAGCTGGCTCGATAACATGGTCAATGTGGGCATTAAATTAGTTCCACTTGGGCAAAGCGATGGTCAACGAATCCTTTTTCGTTTAAGCGAAGAATTATCTTCCGCTATTGAAAAGGCTTTAGTGCTTGAAGATGAAGATATTGGAGCATCTACCATGGCTTTGGCAATCGCCAGCAGCCTACATGAAACCCAGTATTGCCGTTTGTTTCGATCATGATTTTGAAAAATTACGAGGAATAAATTTATGTCAGAATTTAAATCCCCTTTAAGAGTTGGTGTTGGTGGTCCGGTTGGTTCTGGGAAAACAGCGTTACTGGAAAAGCTTTGTAAATCCATGAGAGATGACTACCACATTGCTGTTGTGACCAATGATATCTACACACGTGAAGACCAGCGCATTTTAACTGAAGCGGAAGCGCTCGAGCCTGAACGGATTGTGGGTGTTGAAACTGGTGGCTGCCCGCACACAGCGATTCGCGAAGATGCTTCCATGAATCTTGCTGCCGTTGAAGAAGTATCAAGAAAGTTTGGCAATCTTGATGTGGTGTTTATTGAGAGTGGTGGTGATAACCTCAGCGCAACCTTTAGTCCTGAGCTCGCTGATTTAACCATCTATGTGATTGATGTGGCATCGGGTGAGAAAATTCCACGTAAAGGTGGCCCTGGTATCACGAAATCTGATTTGTTAATCATTAACAAGATAGATCTGGCAGATTACGTAGGTGCTTCCTTGAGTATCATGGATAGTGATACCAAACGTATGCGAGGCGAGAAACCTTATATTTTTTCAAATTTGCGAACGGATATTCAGGGTTTATCAGAAATCGTAGATTTTATAGTTAGCGCAGGTATGCTTGAGAAAAAAAATCAACTGGAAGGAAGAGCAGTAAGCTAGCTCTTGTAAATAATAAGTCAGGATTATCCTTACTCATCCTCCAGAGCATATTCGTGTTCATGTTCTGGAAAGTGCTCCAGCAAATCAATTTCTGGATTGTAAACATCTGTTCCTACTTCAAACAAACCCAGTAAGGTATGAAAGATATTGTCGTGGGAAAATTCCATATCTTTTTCCTGTTTCAATTTTTCGACATTAATCTCATGTAACATACTTTTTCCAAACCATATTACAGCTGGCACATGGGTTTGCGCTTCGGGAGCAAGGGCATAGGGAAGGCCGTGCAGGTAAAGATGGTTTTCACCTAATGATTCCCCATGGTCTGAAACATATATCAAGGTCACTTCATAATGACCGGTGTCATAGTTTTTCAAAAACGCTATGGTTTCTGAGAGAAAATAATCGGTATAACGAATGGCATTATCATAGGCATTGATAACACTTTGCTGCTCACAGTTTGCGAGTTCGTTGGTTAGACACTCTGGCGTGAAGTATTTGAAAGATTCAGGATAACGTTTGTAGTAGGCAGGGCCATGATTTCCCATTTGATGTAACACAATCAGCATGTCGTTATGTTCATTCTGTTTTATAAATTTGGGTAAATGCGAGAGCATACCTATATCTCTACACTCGCTATCGCAAACAGGATTCAGTTCAGGATTTTTATAATTGTGATACTCAACGCGATCAGCAACACCTTTGGAGCTGGAATTATTATCGAGCCACAGTACTTTTACACCTGCATGAGTCAGGATATCCAGCGCATTTTCAGTATGACTTGCCTTACTTTCGCTGAAATCATTTTTAGCTGCTTGTGCGAATATACAAGGTACAGAATAAGCAGTTGAGGTCCCGCAGGAGCTGACTTGCGTCAGGCTGATGACATCTTCCTTTGATAGCAGAGGATTTGTTTCTCGCTCATAACCATTCAACGAAAAATGATCAGCTCTCGCAGTTTCTCCCAACACAAGAATAACCAACTCATGACCTTCATCCGTTTCACTAATGTGGGCGTCATTACCTATGGTGGTGAGTTCCTCGTTGTTGGGAGAAATATTCTGTTTGCCATAATTTAAAACCGACACCATAAAATAACCAGGGTTTGCGTAAAGGCGTACCTGTTTATGTTCTCGAATAAATATAGTAAAGAAATCACTAAAACTGATTATGCAGATGAAGCTAATTAGAATTGACGAAGAGATTAAAGTGAAACGTTTAATAAGATATTTTTTAGCGGGTTCCCCTTTGATTCTAATAGCCAAAATAAGAAGAGATGGAATAAGTCCAAGGAAAAAAATATAAGCGAACATGTTTGTTGAAATCAGGTCTGAAGCTTCGGCGGTATCAGTTTTGAAAATATTATCAATCATCTGGGTGTCGATAATAATGTGATAGTTATTCATAAAATAACTTGCCATGGCTGACGAGAAAAATAAGACAATCAATAGCGGCTTAGTTATTTTCTTCCAACATAAAATAGCGAGTAGTAGTGTGGTCGCACAAAGCAGCACCAGTGCAACACTAAAAAGTTCAAGGGAAGATGTTTCAGAAACAGGATAAACCGAAAATAGCTGTTCAAAGAAACTGTAGTTGGTGAAAACAATAAAATATACAGACGTTAAAACCAGCAGCAGGTTTTCGTCGATAACAGGTCTTTTGATTCCAAATATTGTGGGGGTTTGTTGTACGTTCAAGCTTTCGTATCCAAAAGAGTCTTTACTAGATTTTTCCACATTAAGGATAGGTCTGCCGTGGTTTAGCTCTGGTTAAAATGGCTTGGTTTAAGCCTTATTTTGAGCTGGAAAACAGCTTCATTAAGCCATATTCCACTAGTAGAAGGGGTGAGAACAATAGCACCTGGGCTTTTAGTTTCTGTATAAAGAGCTGAATCAATTCGCGTTCTTCCTTGGTAATTTCAGGGTGAAAGAAAGTAATAAGGAGATTACTACGGCTTGTGGAGCCCTTGTTCCATGCAGAGTGTGGATAGCTTTGGTCAAAGAAAATGATGTCACCTTCATGAAACTCGCAGATTTGTCTGTCAACCTGAACACCACAATTGTCCTCAACCTGTAAGCCCAAATGGCAAACAAGATAAGCGTTTGTGGCATCTGTATGAGGAGGCAATGTGGTATCTGGCTCCATAACAATAAATTCTGCAGAAAAAATCCTTTCCTTGAAGCTGCTCAGTGCCTGCAAGGTAAGGGGAAAATCCTGTTGAGCCTGCTTGTTGGTGCCCACCAGATCCTCAATGTGAATGTTTCGCCATGCATTAGGTTCTAGGAAATATTTACCCGAATCAATCTCAAGAGCCTGAATGTTCTTTTCCTTAATGGTGTTGACATATTCCTCGCGAATGATGGATTCGTTTTGCTTTAGCGCATCATGAATCTGTTTAATTAGTGGATCATCTTCAGGTTTCCAGAAAGGACGCGCTGTCAATTTCGGGCAATAGGCAAAGGCAGGGCGTTGACCTGTTGCTTCATTTTTTGTGTCTCGATTGAGGAATGAATTCAGGAAACCTTCGGCCTTTTCAAAATCTATATTAGAACCTGGTTTGTCATATTGTTTCTTGAGCTTCTGCATCACAGCGTTGGCACGCCATTTCAATATGGAAGGAATAAAAATGTTGGCACCACCATTGTAAGGGTTGTCAAAGGTATATTGATCGACTTCGCTAGATGACATGCTGATACTCGACAGGACGGATTATTTATTTTTAAAAAATTTGTAGAAATATTTCATGGTGAAACTCCAGCTATAGAAAACCAGAAAACCAAATTTAACTAGTAGCGCCTGCATCCCCCATTGAAGACGGTCAAGTAGGCTAAGTTTTTCAAAAAGTGTTATCTCTATTTTATTTGCTTCGTTATCGTCTGGCACAAAATATAAGACGGGATTTCCGTTTGCGTCTTTTTCCGTCTTCAAGGCATTCGACATGTTGCGGAAATGATTAGGTGCTGTCTGGTGATAGGCAAAGTTATAAGGAAAACCAAGCGCTGTAATGTAGAGCTTATTATTTTCAGTTGTGATTTTCCCTAACACAGGAAAACCTGCCTTTGAGCGATAGAAACCCGTGTACTTGTCGAGGTCTTCGCAAACAGTTTCAAGTTCGTCAGGAATAATCAGAACATCTTCTTCGGCTAGCAAGGCATCTCGATCTTCTTTGGGTAAAAGAGAAAGCAAACCTTCGTTAACATAACTATCAATCACCATGTGTACGCGATTAAGGTCGCTATGATTTTCTACGGAATGCATTTTACTGAAATCGCCAAACCATAATTCGCCGGGTGCCATGTATTTTCTTTCATCATCGATAATCATGGTGACATTTTCATTGGTAACAATAGGAAGATGAAGACGAACATAACCGTTACGCCAGGAATTCTTGTCACGATGGCTGCCAATTATCTTTCCAGCTGGCAGGAATAAAAGACGTACTACACCAGAACTGAAAGATAATTGACCAAGTACTTCCTTGAAGTAGGGGCAGTGTTGTAATACTTCGGTATCTTTGGAGTCACCCTGGTTAAAAGCTTCAATATCTTCGCTGGTTCCATCATTACTTCTTAAGGCAATACCCGACCAGCTACCATCATTATAAGGACCAATCACTTCAATTTTCTTATAACTTTCTTCCGCGCGCTTAAGGTCTTCCTGTAAGCGAACAGGATCAAATTCAATATTCAATTTGATGAAGTTAGGTGATGGCACAAAGGTTTCCTATTAAGCAAAATGTCTTTAAAACAGCTGTGATTTTAAGTCTGAACCTTAAAATAGCCCTTGTCATAAATCAAACGAATTCCAGAGAGGTGAAAACACGCTGAATTGCTTAAGCATCGAGGCTTTACTACACTGCTATGACAGGACTTAAACAGCAATATAGCTTTATTCTAGAAGATAACTGGACCTAATAATGAAGTTACTTGTCACTGGTGCTACAGGCTTTGTCGGATACCATTTTGCCAGATATGCAAAGCAGCAAGGCTATGAGCTTGCCTGTACGGTAAGGGCGAGTAGCGATACTAAAGCCCTTGAAGAACTAGGTGTTAACTTGCTGACTTGTGATTTGCAGAACAGGGAAGCGTTTGATGAATCCCTCAAGTCCTTCCAGCCTGATGTGATTGTTCATTGTGCGGGTTGTGTGAGTGCTCCAACAGTAGATGCTTTTTCTGAAAGTAACGTGCAGGTAACACAGAATGTATGTGAAGCCGCTTTAAAGCAGGGTGTAAAACGACTGGTTTATTTAAGTTCTGTTGATGTTAATAGCGCTAATCCCGAGTTGCCCATCCGTGAAGAGCTGCCTTACCTTGCCATGAATCCGTATGGAAATTCCAAGATTGAGGCTGAAAAAATTGTCGTCGCTTTTCAGGCGAAAGGATTGAATTCGGTGGTGTTAAGGCCAACCACCATTATTGGTGAAGGTGAGCCTCATGGCATGCCTTCGCTATTACCCTTAATCATGAAAAGAAGATTGCCTTTTCCTGGCTTGCCTGATTTGAAAGACCAGATACATATTGTGTATATAGGTAATCTTGTTGAGGCAATGGAACTTGCGCTTGTTAATGAAAACGCGATTAACCAGACTTTCAATATCTGTGATGAAGAGCCTACACATATCAAATACATGATAGATGTGATGGTTGATGAGCTTGCTTGTAAAGCGCCGAGAACCATGCCCGCGTGGCTAGTAAAAACAATTTTACTTATTCCTGCCTTAAGAAATGCGTTTAATTCCGTGTTTAAGGATTGGGCCTACGATATTTCAAAAGCGCAGGCCTTATTGAACTATCAGCCTTCAGTATCGAGTGAGGAGGGTATGCGGCGAACTGTGCGCCACTGGAAGTACCAGCAAATGCGGGAGTAATTCTGCAAGTTTTTTTAGGTTTAATTTTCGTCTGGCCTAATTCTCATCGGGTAAGTCGCGTTCAATATTCCTGATTTTAGGTGCGAATAAAGCGGCAAAAATAATCATTCCTAGAATCAGCGAAGACAGGCTAATCAATAAGGCAGCACCTCGTCCTTTTCCAACCCCATAGATTTCCTGAAGGAAGGCAAGGGATGTGTTCGTTTCCATCATCATCGGTTCAAAGATATGTTGTGCCAAAGGGCCGCCAGCCAGATAACCCATGGGCAATGCAAAACCTGTAATGATAGTGCCTAAACCATTCACACGCCCCAACACTGAAGTCTCCACCTTAAGCTGAATGATGACCATATTGGATGTTAAGAAGATGGGTAAGGCTGCAGCTAAGGCAAATGCACCAAAGGAGATTATCCAGATATTGGTAGACATGGGGGTGAATACCATACATATACTCATGAAAAATCCTGCGCCGTAAATGGCATGGATTCTTTTTTTGGGTCCTCCCCAGATACCCTTGATACTTGCACCAACAACATAACCAACACCACCAATGGTCATGACCATACCTAGCCCTTGCGTGTCAGTGAGGGAAAGCACCATGGGTTGTAAAAGCACCATGTCTATTCCTGTAAAGAAATTAGAGATGGCATACAGTCCAATAAGCCACAAGAGATGTGATTTATTAAGCAGGTAATTCCAGGCTAAACGTATTCCATCCAGTAAAGGTTCAGCTGCTGCGAGCACAGCGGGAGGTATGCGAAGGAACGATAGAGACACGATGCCAACAACAAAGGTGCAGAGATCAATAACAAGAATGGTGCTGATGCCAAAATTTAACATCAATGCGCCTGCGACAATGGGGCCAAATAGGGAAATTAGCCCAAAACCCAAAGCCATCAATCCGCTCGCGCGATCAAGATCCTTAGGATCCAGAAGCAGTTTGACGGAGGTAATGATGGACGGTTTGCTGAAAGCCATAAAAATACCGTTGGCAAAGGTCAGTACAAACATTTGCCAGAGACCTAAGGCATCAAACCAAAGCAGGATGGCAATGGTAAGGGTAATGGTGGCAGAACCAAGAGAGCTGCAAAGCAATACAGTTTTTTTGTTCCAGCGATCAACAAAATTTCCTGCGATAGGGGAAGTCATAAATTCAGACATGTAAGCTGCAAAGAGGATGAGCCCGTAAGCCGTGAATGAATCAAAGGTCTGATAGGCCCAGACACTCAGCGCAAAAGATGTGAGGGAAGACCCGAAAGCAGAAACAATCTGAAAAGGAAGAATGGTAGTAAAGTGTCGAAAGCGTTCCTGAGCACTTCGTGTATCGGAGTGCCCAATGCTAATCACTTCATCACTGTTTGTGTTTTCCTGCGTTTCCAAGATTTTTGTGTGGTGTTATAGAGTGGGAAATTCTGTCATGCATTGTTATGTATCACATGAGTGAACACAATAGCTTGGCTTAGCAAATAAAGGATTCTATCGATCAAAGTGCTCTAAGGGCTGTGAATAGACAGTTTTTTAAAGGCTTTTTTAAAGCGTTTGCCTGAACTTCATAATGCTTGCACTAATAAAGGCGGCAGCAAAACCCGCTAGTGCGAGAAAGTCGGTGTAAAGATCCATAAAGGCCGTATGTTTTATCAACAGCCCCCTGATGATTTCAACAAAATAAGTAAAGGGAAGAGCGTAACTGATTGGGCGAACGGAAGCGGGAATGGCTTCAATGGGAAAAATAAAACCCGATAACAACATGGAGGGAACCACAATAAAAATAGCAATAAACATGGCGTGTTGTTGTGTTTCGGCAATCAGGGAAATGAAAAAACCAAGGGATATCATGGTAGCTACAAAAATCACAGCCAGTGTGAAAAGTAATAAATGTGAAGAGGGTTGTGGTAAGTCAAATAGCAACCAGCCAGCAAGAAGAATGAAATAAAAATCTGCCAAGGCAATCAGGATATAGGGTGTGAGTTTTCCTATCACAAAACTGCTTTTACTCATGGGTGTGACCAGCAATTGTTCGAGCGTACCTTTTTCCCTTTCTTTTACTACTGAAATACCCGTAAGAATCAAGGCAATTTGCATGATAAGCACGCCAATGACACCGGGAAGAAAAAACCAGGTTTCTTTTTCATCAGGATTGAAGAGAATTTCTGTATCCATCACAAAAGGGTCGTCAGCGATGATGACGTTCTCTTCGTCGGGATTCAGGAAGTACATGTCTCCCATTGCTGAATCACTGGTAACGCTGCCAGATTGATATTTAATGGCTGTGGTTAAGGAAGGCATAGTGCCATCGACGTAGAACGTTACATGGGGTTGTGCGTTATCTGTAATCTTCTGAGAAAAGTCTTTTGCTACATGTAATCCAGCTTTAGCTTTTCCTGAACGAATATCATCGATGATTGCCTGCGTAGAATCCACTTCATACATGATGAAATATCCATCGCTCCATATGGATGTCTTGATGTTCTCGGTAAAAAAGGATTTATCTTCATCAAACAACGCCATGCCTACATTTTTTGGTTCAAGCTTTAGGGCAAAGCCAAAAAGTATCAGTAATACAAGTGGCATCACAATGACCATACCAATCAGTCGTGGATCTCTTCTTAACTGAAGTAGTTCTTTCTTGATAAGTGGTTTAATCATGATAATTTTCCGTTTCCTCTAAGAAATCTTTTCCTGAGTTAGCGCGATAAAGACATCTTCCAGATTGGCTTCATCTTCAACAACCTGTGTTTCAAGACCCGTAATGGATTGAATCTGTTTATTCAGATCATCAGCTAAGGTATGACTGTTAACAACAATGCGAACCTGGTCACCAAACTGATTAACCAGAATAGTATTACTGAGTTCATACAAGGCCTTATGAAGATCAGGACGATAGGGAATTTTTGCAGTGAAAACCCTGGCATCTTTTAATGCATCCTTAATGGTTTCTGGCGTGCCCTCCGCGACAATGTGACCTTCAGAAATGAAAGCCAGTTGATGACAGCGCTGGGCTTCTTCCATGTAGTGGGTAGTAACGAATAATGTTTTTCCTTCAGCACTCAATTGATAGAAATCATCCCATAAAAGTTTTCGTGTAACAGGATCAATACCAGCCGTAGGCTCATCCAGAAATAATACTTTCGGATCATGGGCAAGGGCACAGGCGAGTGCGAGTCTGCGTTTGTAACCACCAGAAAGTGAACCAGCAAACTGTTTTTTGAATTTTAACAGGTCGTATCGTTCCAATAATGAAAGCAAATGCGCATCATCTTTTACACCATAAATCGATGCATAAAAACTCAGGTTTTCCCAAACACTCAGTTCTTCGTATTGACCAAAATATTGGGCGACATAACCGAAGTCTGATTTTGCCTCGTGACTGGATACGCCATTAATCAGAATGTCACCGCTATCCTTTGGAATAATGCCGCATAACATTCTAATGGTGGTTGTTTTTCCAGAGGCGTTTGGGCCAAGTAAGCCGAAGATGTTTCCATTTTCCACTTGCAGCGAAACATCATTAACAACCTTGTTGCCATTAAAGGATTTGCTGAGTGTCTGAACGCTAATCATTGCGGTGTGAACCCTCACCTGTGTCTGTAAAATTATGCTTTGGTTTTCGCCAGTGCTTCTAATAATTGTTTTAATTGCAAAGTCTTTTTAGAACCCAGTGTCTGTTCAAGTTTTTTTTCGAGTTCGCTTAAACTCAGGGTTGCATCCTTGGTGATTAGCGCACCTTTATCAGTGAGTACAATGCGCTTCGAGCGCTTATCTTTTTTATCAGGTACCAGTTTAACCATATCGCTTTCCACCAAATCCTTGATGGTGCGATTAATCGCCTGCTTGCTAATTCCCATGTGCTTGGCAATGTCGACAGCACGGTCGCGACCTTCTGCCATGTTCAGGAAAATCATCGACTGTGAGTGAGAAAAATGTTGCCAGCCTTTTTGACCGAGCGAATCCTGTAATTCATTATCCAGTTGATAATAAGCATTCAGTAATAATGAAAGAATGTTTTCAGTCATGCGAAAAATTTACTGCCAGTTATTTTTGTGTACGACCGCGGTTCATCACACCCTTACGCCTTTCTTCAAGTACTTCAGGTGTTACACCCTGCATGTGTGCTTTGTTTGCCTTTGCTTCAATGCGTAAACCTTCGAATAGCGTGCTTTCATAGCCTTGGTCAATAATGCTTCTTACGGTGTTGAGCGTGATTGGCTCGCAAGAAGCGATGTCTTCTCCAAGCTTCTGGCAAACAGGAATGAGTTCATCTGCGCTAACAACACGATTTACCAAGCCCCAACGTTCTGCGGTTTCTGCATCCAGAAAATTACCAGTGAAGCTCAGTTCCTTAGCGCGACCAATGCCAATAATACGAGCAAGTTTCTGAGATAAACCCCAACCAGGCACGATACCAATGCGGCAATGGGTATCTGCAAACTTGGCGTTCTCGCTGGCAATCATGAAATCGCACATCAACGCCAGTTCAAACCCACCCGTTATAGCAAAACCATTGATAGCACCAATCACTGGTTTGGTGAGATTGTAAAAAGCTTTCAACATATTGGCGTCAGAAACGGCATCTTCGTTATCAGACTGACCACTTCCCAACTCTTTAAGATCAAGACCTGCACAGAAAGCACGACCTGCACCAGTAATAACAATGGCTTTTACCTCATCGTTACTGCTAAGGCTGTTTACGGCTTCAACAATGGCAGCGCGCATGGGCGTGCTCAGTGCATTGAGCGCATCTGGTCTGTTCAAGGTGAGTAAGCCAACCTGATTGCTGATGCTGATGGTAACGAGTGCGTCCGACATGTGATTCTCCTTAGGGATAGGGAAGTGTTTATAGCAGGGTGCTTTTTTGGCAAAGTACTGAAAGTCTGGCACAGTGCTGAAAGCCGCCTATGATAACCCTGTTTCAGCCAAGGGCATAATTACAAAAAAATGTGGATGCATTATGAAGCTATATCACTGCCCAATGACCCGATCCATTCGCGTGCTCTGGTGTCTTGAAGAAATGCAACTGGATTACGACTTGGAAGTCATGCCATTTCCGCCAAGGGTGATGCAGAAATCTTTCAAGGAAATTAATCCGCTGGGCACCGTGCCGTATTTTGTTGATGGCGATGTAGGTATGAGTGAGAGCTGTGCTATCTGTCATTATCTGGCAACGCGTTATGGTGATGGCAGTCTGCTGATTGATAGCAAACATGAGGAGTATGGTACATTCCTGGACTGGTTATATTACAGTGATGCAACGGCGACTTTTCCACAAGCAGTGATCCTGCGTTACACCATGCTAGAGCCGCCAGAAAGACAACAAGCGCAGGCGGTAGAAGATTACAAAGCTTTCTTAGTAGGGCGTTTGAAAAAACTTGAACAAGGTCTTGAAGGAAAAACCTTCCTTTGCGCAGAAAAGTTCACCATCGCTGATATCTGCGTTGGTTTTGCATTAATCTTTGCAAAACAGGTTCTGCACATTGAAGAAATATTTACGCCAAACATAAAAGCGTATTATGAAAGATTGGAACAAAGAGAAGCTTTTCAGAAAGCCTGTAGTGGCAGTCTGTAAATAAACTAGTTAATTGAAAAAATTAAAAAAGGAGCACACATGAAAGATTTATTTGATTTGAAAGGAAAGGTAGCCGTGGTAACCGGTGGTTCTCGAGGTATTGGCGCCATGATTGCCCAAGGTTTTCTTGAATATGGCGTTAAGGTTTATATCTCGGCAAGAAAAGCAGATGAGGTGAATGTTGCAGCTAAACATTTAAGCCAGTTTGGCGAATGTGTTCCAGTGGTTGCTGATCTTTCCACCAAGGAAGGGCGAGAAACACTTGTAGCCGCCATCACTGAAGACAAGCTGGATATTCTCGTGAATAACGCAGGGGCTACCTGGGGTGCACCTTATGATTCTTTCCCTGAAGACGCCTGGGACAAGGTCATGGATATCAACGTAAAAGCCGTTTTTTATTTAACACAGATGCTTACACCAAAATTGAAAGCCGCTGGAACACACGAAGTGCCATCAAGGGTGATTAACATTGCTTCCGTAGATGGTATTCATGTACCGACACTGGAAACCTACTCCTATTCAGCCAGTAAAGCGGGTGTTATTCATATGACCAAAGTGCTTGCCAGACGTTTGGCTGGCGACAACATCAACGTAAACGCAATCGCACCAGGGCCATTCGAAAGCAAGATGATGGCTCAAACGCTCAGGAATTTTGGTGATGCCATTGCCCAAAGTATTCCTAGAAAACGTATTGGCGAACCTGGTGATATGGCGGGTACTGCGATTTTTTTAAGTTCGAAGGCGGGGGCGTACGTAACAGGCGTGACTATCCCCGTCGATGGCGGCATGGTCTCTTGTCGTTAATTTTCGTTTATTTTTCCTCAGGCTTTGTCAAAAGCGTACGCGTTCAGTCATTTATTAGGTATAAACTCCTTCACTGTGTGCGCTTTTTCCTCGCCTGAGAAAAAATATCCTGAAAATTTATGAAATTGGTTGTTTTGTTGTGTGTGATTTCGCCTCGTCTAAAACCAAATTATCTAAGCGATTAGGTTCTTATTATTTCCATCAGGCTTTGTCAAAATCGTACGCGTTCAGTCATTTATTAGGCACTTGTACCCTTTAGGGTATCAACTCCTTCGCTGTGTGCGCTTTTTCCTCGACTGAGAAAAAATATCCTGAAAATTAAAAAAACGATATATAAATAAAATGAAAGCCATTAAAAGTTTATTGCTAATTTTTTCTTTGTTGCTTGGAATATGCATTAGCGGCCTGTTGATTTATCTTTTGCAAAAAGGTGCTTTAAGTCATGTGGAAGATGCAAGTATTCATCGTGACTATCTTGCGGATAAACCGCAAAGTCTTCATGAAACATCTGCGAATCCAATAAAGAATGTGTATTTTGGTGATTTGCATATTCACACTTCCTATTCCTCTGATGCTTATTTAATGGGTGTAAGAACCTTGCCCGAAGATGCTTATCGTTTTGCTAAGGGTGAAGTGATTGAGCATGCAGCAGGTTATCGAATCCAGATTTCAAAGCCACTGGATTTTGCAGCAGTAACAGATCATTCGGAATATCTGGGGATGATGCGTTTGAGTCATCCCGATGTGCCTTTAGAAACGCAATCTTTGCAAAACATTCTGGATAACAAGAATAAGTGGCAGATTACTCACGATTATTTGAAAACCACTTTGCGTATTGCGAAACATTATTTCCGTTCCTTTGTTATTGATGAAGAAGCATCACAAACGGCCTGGCAAAGTACCATTGAAGTCGCAGAACAGAATTATCAACCGAATGTGTTCACCACCTTTGTTGCTTATGAATGGTCGAGCCAGCCTAATGGCGATAACCTGCATCGCAATGTGATTTATCGAGGGGGTGATGGGCAGGTTCCTGAAAGACCTTTCAGTGCACTGGATTCTGAAAACCCTGAAGATTTATTGCATGAATTAAAAAAACAGAATGAGCAGGGTATGAAGGTGCTCGCGATTCCCCATAATGGCAACCTGAGTAATGGTCGTATGTATGGCAAGGAAGATTTTAATGGCAAGCCAATGAGTGAAAGTTATGCGCGTTTGCGTGCTGAACTTGAGCCTGTGAATGAAATCTTTCAGGTGAAAGGTGCTTCAGAAACTCATCCCATTCTTTCCAATCTGGATGAATTTGCGAATTTCGAAATCTTTGAATCCAACATGAGTGCTTTTGGTGAAGTGGCACCGCCTCAAGGATCCTATGCAAGGGAAGCTTTAAGAGTTGGCATGGAGATGTTTCATGAGAAGGGTATTAATCCCTATAAGTTTGGAGTCATTGGTTCCAGTGACGGACACAATTCCAGCTCACCCATCGACGAAGACAAATTTCATGGCAAGTTACCTATCATGGATGGCGCTGCAAGTTTGCGAATGAATACTGCATTGCTGTTACCCGATAGTTTGAACAGGGCAAGAAGTTGGGGAAGCGGTGGTCTTGCTGCTGTGTGGGCAACAGAGAATACACGTTCGGCTTTATTTGATGCCATCAATAGTAAGGAAACCTATGCCACATCGGGAACGAGAATCAAATTACGTTTTTTTGCTGCAGAAAATTTTGAAGGCATTGATAAGCAAATGGATTTTTGTGAGGAAGCTGTTCTTCAAGGTGCTTATCAACATGGTGTGCCCATGGGTGCTGATATTGAATCAGAAAATGTAAAACAACTTCAGTTTCTGGTGTGGGCTGAAAAAGATGAGGGTCATGCCAATCTCGATCGTATTCAAATCATAAAACTATGGCTGGATGAAAAGGGGCAAAGCCATGAAAAAGTTTTTAATGTTGCACT
>JBECKS010000247.1:0-1117 GCA_040235395.1 Pseudomonadales bacterium
GAAGTGATCATGATAACAGGCTATGCCACGATTGATTCTGCTATCAGTGCCATGAAGGCCGGTGCCTATCATTATATTGCCAAACCCTTTAAACTGGAAGAGGTCAGAAAGGTGGTTCGGGAGGCTCTGGAAAAGAAAGAACTCAAGAAAGAAAACAGCAAACTCAAAGAGCAGTTAGAGCAGTTTGAAGAAGTGCCTCATATCATTACCACCAATTCTCTGATGAAGAAAATCCTTTCCATGGTAAAACAGGTGGCGGCAACCGATACCAATATCGTCATCACCGGTGAATCAGGTACCGGCAAAGAATTATTTGCCAACCTCATTCATCGCAACAGTTCACGAAAAGATGGCCCCATGCTGTCGCTTAACTGCGGTGCCTTTACCGAAGAACTGCTGGCCAATGAACTTTTCGGACACGAAAAAGGGGCTTTTACCGGGGCGGAAACCGAGAAAAAGGGCCTGGTTGAAATGGCTGACGTGGGTACGCTGTTTCTCGATGAAATTGCTGAAATGCCCCTGCCCATGCAGGTTAAGCTGCTGCGAGTAATCCAGGAAAAGGAGCTCATCCGTTTGGGCGGGGTTAAACCGATTAAGGTTGATGTCCGTTTTGTCTGCGCCACCAACCGGGATTTGCAGGAAGAGGTAAAACTTGGAAATTTCCGTCAGGACCTTTATTTCAGAATCAACGTTATCTCCATTGAAATACCGCCGCTGTCGGCCCGCAAGGATGACATCCCGATCCTGACTTTCTACTTTCTGAAAAAATACAGCAAGCTTATGGAAAAGGACGTTGCAGCTGTCAGTGATGAAGCCATGGAGACCCTGATGCATTACGATTTCCCGGGGAATGTCAGGGAGTTGGAGAATATCATTGAACGCGGTGTTGCCTTGACCCGCGGCAAGACCATAGAAAAAGTCCATCTCCCGGATGACCTGCGCGGTGCCGCTCTGCAAACTTTCAGGAAAAAAGAAGGCAAGTATCCTTCACTGGAAGACATGGAGCGCTCCTATATCCAGTGGGTTCTCAAAGAAGTTGGCGAGAACAAGACAGAGGCAGCAAAATATTTGGGCATTGACCGGGTTTCACTATGGCGCAAGCTTAAGAAACTTGGTC
>JBECKS010000054.1:0-2503 GCA_040235395.1 Pseudomonadales bacterium
AAGTAAGGCGTAACCACAGTCTTTGTACAAATGTGTTTTGGGAATTATTTTGGCATGGCTTGTTTTTAACTCAAAAATTGACAACAGGATTTTCGTTTCCACTTGCTCAAAAACATGCTCGCCTTTCAAAACGGCAAAACAAAAATTTACCGAACTTCTGAAATCAGTGTAATCAAGCTTATACAAAGGCAGCAGATTGGCACCATCGTTATGGCCAAGGTTGGAAACAAATCCGTTTTTAGAATCGGTAAAATTAAATAACCACGATCCTGCCAACTCCATCTTCTTATAGTATGCGTCTGAAAAACGTTCTAGCTCCCAGAATTTGCGCCAGAACTCACAGACGGATAAGGTATCAAGCATCAGACGATGATAATTAACCGAGTATTGACTAAAGCCACCGTCATTTTCGATCAACCTTTCGACTCGGTTGTGTAAGCATTTTCGCCCGAGCCGTTCCCAACGCTCGGCTTTTCGCATAAGACTTAAATCAGAATTATTTTTCCCAATTTCTTTCAGCCAGCTACCACCCACATACAAGGCTGCTGCTTCACTGGTGCCATGGTTATTATCCTGACCCACTGCATAGTGAATTGTTGGCGCTATTCTCTCGAGGTGCTGTTTAAGTAATTTAGTACAAGACTCACTGGCTGTTTTTGATTCACCAAACAGATGCCACGCCAATGCCAAATGAAGGACTCTTATCGACGCCTCCTGACCACACTTCCAGTTTGGGCCCTGATTGGCTGGATTATTTTTTGACCAATCTAACAGCCAACAATTGGCGATATTCCTGGCTTGCTCTTTACTCACACCAAGAACCTCATGTTGTGATGCCAGTAACCACAACCAATCCCATCGGGAGTTTTCCCAAATGCCCTTTATGTCGCCGACATCAACATTAATGTCTGAAATGTCAGACCAGTGTTTTGCATATTGAGGATGTTTTTTATTGGAAATGACTGACTGATGCCAATCAGGCGGAGTGGTATAACTTTGTTTTTTAAAGCCAAACGCAAGCCATGGAACTTCTGGCAATTCACTAAAGTTCTTGTCATTTGAAGTACTTAAAAAATTTTCGGTAATCGGGGGGCAAATTGGATTAATTATTTTGAACAGACCCGCTTTTAAAGCAATTCGATAACAACCAACCCGAACAAGATTCAACAACCCAAGTTTCAGAATCCACTTTAATTTACGAAGCATTAATGCCTGCCCCGTAACTGTTCAGCCGCCTCTATGCTATATCGGGAAACTTCAAGAATCTCATCAAGTGGAATTGGGGAAGCTTTACCCTCGGATATCGAACGCACGAAGGCATCAGCACAGGCTACTTGACCTTTATCCTGTTTCAGCAAATTCATTTTTGAAAAACCCTTCCAGTTAAAACCTTTCAATTTACGGAAGTTATCCAGTTGCAAAACAGCATTGTTTGCAAAAATTTCGATTCGCTCTTTTGGAAAGCTATTGCCTCCATTAGCCATATAATGAATGCTGCCAAATGATCCATCTTCGAATCCAATCGTAATAACCGCTTTGTCTTCCGTTATCTCAACAGATGGATGCCTGCCCATTCCTGAACAAACCAAAGAAGATATTGGGCTAGCAGCCAAATACCGCATCAAATCAATAAAATGGCAGGCCTCACCGATGATTCGACCACCACCAATATCTACATTTTGCGTCCAGTGATCTGCGGGAATATAACCGGCGTTAATGGTCATGATAAATGACTTGGGTTCATTAACAGATTCGAGCAAAGATTTTATTTTTTTTCACGTGAGGAGAAAAGCGACGATTAAAACCAACCATTAATCGCGTTGAAGACATCTTCTCACTAGCAGTTACATTTTTTATGCTTTCGAGTTGATCTAAGGTAATCGCAAGCGGTTTTTCAACGAATACATTTTTTCCTTCTGCAAGCGCATCGCACACCAGACTTGCATGAGAATTATGCTGCGTTGCGATAACAATGGTATTGATTTCGCTATTTTTCATTAAGGAAGGAGTATCGCTGGTAGCATAGGCAAAGCCATTTTTTTTGCCAATTACCGCACTATTGATTCCTCCGGAAGTGGAAATGCTGTGCAATTGTGCATCTGCACTTTTAAAAGCGGGGATCAACACTCTTGAAGCGTAATTTCCCGCGCCAACAAAACCCACTATCGATTTAGCAGGGCTAAATTGTTGGTTATCTATTAAGGTACTATGTTCTGAAAACTTACTAGCAGAATCATTTTCAGAGTATTTCAACACAATACCTAAACTAGAGGCATCATCGGTTAATGCAGTATAGGCTGTTACTGCATCTTCAAATGCATAGCGATGGGTAATCAATGGTTTGAAATTTAATTTCCCTAATGATAGAAGCTCAAGAATTGCTTCAAAATTTCTTTGCTCTGTCCATCTGACAAACCCCAAAGGATAGTCATTACCCTTTTCCTCATAGTTTTCATCGTAACGCCCAGGGCCGTAAGAGCATGACACTTGAAATGACAATTCC
>JBECKS010000069.1:0-42490 GCA_040235395.1 Pseudomonadales bacterium
TGTCTGGCTAGCGCGTCTACTTCCTTAATGGTTTCTTCCGTAATACCAGTAAAACCTGCATTATTTAATAATTGAGCAAGGTTTCCTTCCTTATTCTTATTCAAGAGAGAAAATAACAACATCGTTAAATGAATTTTCTCATCATTACTCAATCGACCTACCGTACCAAAATCTAGCACATAGAGATTTTTATCCTCATCAACCAGAAAGTTTCCTGGATGGGGGTCATTCTGGAAAATACCTAACTGGGTAATCTGTTGCATGAAACTATTCTGAACCAGCGTCAGGATATCCTTCTTACCTTCATCATCTTGGGACTCAATGTAAGGAATCAGACGTTGACCGTTAATCCACTCTGTACAGATAACGCGCTCTGAAGAGTATTCGGGCACCAGCTTTGGCAAGCGAATACGGTCAATATGGGGGTGCTTGTTCATTTCAAGTATGTTATTTGCCTCGATGGTGAAATCGAGTTCTTCAGCGACGGCAGCAAGTAAATGATTAATGATGGGAACAATATCTACATGAGGAATGCGTCCTTCCAGCATTTTGGTCAAGGTTCTAAAAAGCACCACATCTTGTCTGAACAACTTCCTCACCTCTGGCAGCTGTATCTTGATAGCTACCTCCTGCCCAGAACTGAGTTTCGCCTTATGAACCTGACCGATAGATGCGGTTGCAATGGGCTTTTCCTCAATCCACTCAAATTGCTCCTTCCAGTCAGGACCAATTTCACTGGCTAACACAGGAATTAAACGCTCAAACTCCACTTCTGTAGTGTCATTCTGCAAAGGTTCCAGTGCCTTGATATATGCTTTGGGAAGCAAGTCAGGGCGGGCACTTAGAAACTGCCCGAATTTTGTCCAGGTTGCACCATTCTTTTTACATAGCTTATATAAGCGCTTCGAATTGATTTCATGAAGCTTCCTGTAGCGCTCTCTTCTTTCTTTTTTACTAAACTCTCCCTTGGACAGCTCTTCCCTGAGGCGCCTATATGTTGCCTCTATCTTGAGAACAGTAGTAATGGCTCTCGTCGTTCGTGAGCGCCCATCCCAAAGACGACCGATGGATTCAGGGCTAAGAAGCGGATCGTGCAAATTAAAATTCGTCTGTATTTCCATAACTCAAGCCAGCGTCAATAAAGAAATCATTGTAAGCAATTGCCGAGATTGTAGATAGATGACAGGGGCGGTAAATAGCAATAAACGACAGATTATCATTTACTCGCACAAGATAAAACATAGCTAGAATGTCCGCTATTTAACTCTCATGCATTTGTTAATATAGTTACTCATTCTCTTGTAATATTGAACACGTCAAAGAAATGAACCCACTCGACATCATAATGAAGGTCATCAAGGTCGGCTTCTCGCTAATCAATGGTCTTCTAGCCGTTTTTGCACTTTTCCTTTTGTATAAAATGCTCGTCAAATTAAGCAATGATCAGGCTGGCATCATGCATGCTGTGATGCCCTTGTATTTATTCCTGGTATTCTCCCTAAATGCTATCAGCAACTGGAAACAATTCCCCATCGTTGTCAGCGTTATTCAGATTATTGCCACAATGATTCCCGTTCCTATTATTCTGATTTTTATCTCAGTAGCAGTGCCATTCGCATTATCTGCATCAACAAAATCAGTACCTGAGGCTGATCAGGCGACAGCAGATGGCATAATCGAATTTTCATACTATATAACTTATCTATTCATAGCATTAAGTCTGAACGTTGCCGCGCAGGCTTTCTATGATAGAAAAATGAGAAAAGACCAAGCATAAAATGAACTTCTCATGGCAGGAATTCCTTGAGCTTGACCTCAATCAGAATATTCAGATCATCACGCCTAACCAACGTCTGGCAAAATTCATTAACAGGCAGTACCAGAAAACAACAAATACCAAAAAACTCGCCTTTAAAGCAGACAAGGTAATATCCCTCGAGCAATACCTACTAAAACAATTTCATACCCTTCAATTACGATATCCCGACAAATACGCAAAATTCCAACTTTTAAACCAGAATCAGGAATACCACCTGTGGAAGAACATCATAGAGTGTTCTCCATATGCTGACTCATTACTTTTTAAAACACTTGGCTTAAGCAAAATCATCAGCGCTAACCAGAATTGCATCTTGTGGAATATCGATTTGAAAAATCAGAAAATTCTGCATCATCACGGCATGGACCAGGATGTTTTTACAATCTGGAAAGAGGAATTTGACAGACTTTGCACTGAACATTCCTTTCTGATTAATGCAAACCTATTTCAACTCGTGGAAGATAGTCTTAACAAAGGAATATTAGATATTTCTGAACAATATTATCTTTATGGGTTTGATGAAATAACGCCTGCACAACAGTCCTTATTTAATTCCATAAGCGCGAATTCAAAACTAACGAACATAGGTTTGCCTGAAAAATCCTGTCAGACTCAAAAGAGCGTTGCCTTACAGGATTTTGAAGATGAATTAAATACCGCAGCCTTATGGGCAAAACTCATGGCACAAAGCTCTCCTGATAAAAAAATCGCCATTGTGATACCAACCCTCAATGAAAACAGATCCTTTATTAACTCAACCTTTGCACGAATCCTGAATCCAGAAAGCCTGAATCTCTTTTATCACAATGATAAAAGTTTTAATTTATCCTCAGGTGCTCCTCTTTCCGAAATGCCTCTGGTTAAATCGGCACTTAGCTTACTAAAATTCATTTCAAGCTTCTCTCAAAACGAAAAAATTGAAACCCATGAATTGTTAAATGTTATTAATGATCCCATTCTTTTCCAGAATGATATTCCTCTGGATCTACGAATAAGCCTTTCTGAAAAAATAAGAAAAAATAATTTCTCCAGAATCAAGCCAGCTCAGTTATGGCAAAAATTAAGCGCCTACAAAAATCTGGATGCTTCTAAATTAGTATCTTCACTTCATGTCTTACAAGAAAAGTCAGCTAATGGAAATCTAAAGAAAAAAATGAGCTATACACAATGGCAGCATGAGTTCATCGATTTTCTTGAGAGTTTTCATTGGTTAGAAGGTCAAACACTGAGTAGTGAAAGCTATCAATGCTGTCAGAAATTCAAGGTGGCTCTGCTGGAACTTTGTTTGCTGGATGCATGTAACTCAAACAAAGTATCAATCATTGATGCCGTAAGCAGTTTAAAAATGATTTGCCAACAGACTTCATTTCAGCCCGAATCCACCAATGAAGAAGAAAATCAGGTTAGTATTCTTGGCGTTCTCGAAGCAGCGGCGCAGGATTTCGACTATATTTGGCTCTGTCAGATGAATGACCATATATGGCCAGCACCAGCTAAACCAAATCCCTACTTATCCATCAGTCTTCAAAAGGTGTTTGACATGCCTCATTCATCAGCTGACAAGGAAATTCGATTTAGCAAACAGATGATTGAGCGTTTCTCACACCACTGTGAACACCTAATACTTAGTTTTTCCATGCAAGATGGAGATTCACTTCTTAACCCAAGCAACCTTATTAAGAATATAGCAAGTACTGATAAACCTACATTATTTTCCCAAATTCAGAACAGCATTGAAAACCCAGTCCTAAAAATTGAAAAGGCTATAAAAGCGACCAGCAAAATGGAATTTTTCAAAGATGATACTCTGATTCCAGTTGATGGAAATAAAATACAAGGAGGGCAAGGGCTCATCAAAAGCCAGGCCTCCTGCCCCTTTCAAGCATTTGCTACTTACCGTTTGAATATTACATCCATGGAACCACTACCCGATGGCATTAATGCCATGGACAGAGGAAATATTCTTCACCATTTAATGGAACTATTCTGGAACAAGGTTAAAGACCATCAAACATTATTAGGCTATTCCCATGAACAGCTATCTGCACTTCTGGAAAACCTGTCAAGTGAAACAGGCAAGGAATTTGAAAGCCTTAAACTTCATGCACCCAAAGCTTTTGAAATTGAACTCAAAAGAGCAACAAAAATTGCCATGGCGTTTGTTGAAGCGGAAAAAGAGCGTCCCCCATTTAAAGTTATAGCTTGCGAAGAAAAAAAATCCATCACGCTTAATGAACTTGAGCTAAACCTTAGGATTGATCGGAAAGATCAACTTGAAGATGGAAGCATTCTCATCATTGACTATAAAAGTGGAAAACCATCAACTAGCGGCTGGATTCCTCCCAGAATGGAAGAACCCCAACTTCCTCTTTACCTCTATGATGACGTAGAAACTCAGGCTATCAGTTTTGCTACGCTTAGCCTTATTCCATCTGAAATGGGTTTTCAAGGCTTGGCATCGAAATCTGGAATCGCAAAAGGAATTGATGACTGTCACGATGAAAACAAAAAGAAAAATAGATTTTTTACAGGTGACTGGAATGACTTTGTGACTCAATGGAAACAGGATATTGAGACCCAAGTGACTGATTTTAAAGAAGGGAATAACAAACCAGACCCAAAAAGTAATGCCAGTTGCACTTATTGCAGCTTTTCCAGTATGTGCCGTATTCAGGAAATCAATCACTCATAATGAATACTGAAACTTTAAACATTGTCAGTGATGCTGAAGCGAGAAAGCGAGCACTTGATATTGAACAATCATTTATTGTGCAAGCACCTGCAGGTTCTGGAAAGACTGAGCTACTGACGCAACGTATCCTTAAATTACTGAGTGTTAGCGAACAGCCTGAAGAGATTCTCGCGATCACCTTTACTAAAAAGGCCGCATCAGAAATGCGCACTCGTATTACAGAAGCTCTTCAAAAGGCGAGAAAATTAAAGGAGGAATTTTCAGAAATCGATTTAAAAAAACATCTGGAAACACTTGCCCCACATCAAAATTTGAATACATCTCTTTCTCTGGCTGCTCTAGAACAGAATCAGCGAAACAACTGGAACCTGTTGGATAACATTAATCGACTTCAGTTAAAAACCATCGATAGCTTTTGCAGCAGTATTGTTTTTCAACTGCCAATTCTTAGCGCTTTAGGTGGTCAAGGCAATGTTGAAGAAAATGCAGAAGAGCTCTTTGATGCAGCAAGTTCTGCTTTTCTCGATAGCCTCGAAGGTGAACACCCATGGTCACCTGCATTAACACGTGTTCTGGAATATTTCGGCACCAGAAATGAACAGCTAAAACCTTTTCTAATTGCATTACTCAACAGAAGATTACAATGGGCAGACTTGATTCTCGACTTTAAAACCAATGCTCAACAGGGCTCACATCAAGCGCTCAAACAACACATGGAAGCCGCCACCTGCGATATTCTCAATATTCATTTTGAACGTTTAAGAGCGTGCCATGCTTACTCTCTATTACCTGAACTTGAACGATTAGCTCGCTTTGCTGCCAGCAATGTTGAAGAAGCTAATAAATTATTTTGTTTGAAGGATTTTTCGCACAAGGCTTCACTGAATAATGACACCTTGGAAAACTGGATTGCTTTAACGCAGCTTATTTTCACAATAAAGGGAACAGTGAGAGAACAAATTGATAAACGTTCTGGATTCCCAGCTGATAAAGTTGCCCCCTTCGCTGAGAATAAAAAAGCCATGAAAACGCTGCTTGAGGAAATTAAAGGGCATCCGGATATGATTGCGCTGCTGATGGATATTCCTAGCCTTCCTCCCTTAAGTATCAGTGAAGAGGAAGTCAATATAACAGCTGATATTTGCGAATGTCTGCATGTCTTACTGGCCTATCTTGCACTCGAGTTTCAGGCGAAGCAAGGTCTTGATTTTAGTGAAATCCAGTTCCGCGCCATTAACTCGCTCGCTGATGAGAACAATCAAAGCATCCTGCTTTCACTTGATAGCCAGATTAAACATATCCTGATTGATGAATATCAGGATACCTCTCAAAGTCAGCTAAGCCTCCTTGAAAACCTGATGAGTGAATGGCAACACCAGGAACACGGAAAAACCCTTTTCCTTGTTGGCGACCCCATGCAATCCATTTACCGCTTCAGGGAAGCAGATGTGGGTATTTTCATACAAGCACAGGAGCATGGTGTGCAGAAGGTTCAACTTGAAAAACTCACTTTAAGTTGCAACTTCAGATCAGATAAAGAGATCGTTGAATGGAACAATGAACATTTTCTTGCCAGCTTCCCACTGACAAGTGATTACCAAAGTGGTGCAGTAAGTTACTCACCTTCACAAGCATTTAAAGTGGCTAACAAAAACAAAGAATCAGTAAGTTATGCGCATGTGAACTGCAACATTGAAATGCTAGACCCTGACCGTGAAATCGCTGATAGGAATTTACCGTCTTTACAATGGGATCACATAAGCCAGTCTATTCTGGATTTACACAACAAACAGAATAACGAAAAAACTGACAGTGTTGCTGTGCTGGTACGCTCCAAATCCTATGCCATTGAGCTTATTAAATCTTTTCGCGCATATGGAATTTCCTATCAGGCAATTGAGATTGACCCTCTCAACCAAACGCCCCACATCCTGACACTCTGTAACATTTGTGCTGCACTCATTAACCCAGAAGATAAACTTGCATGGTTTTCACTATTAAGGTCAGCAGTAATTGGGCTTGAAAATATAGACCTTCTCAAACTTGAACAACACTGCCAAACAAATCATACCAACATTGCGTCCTTATTCATCGAGGGGAAAGCACTTCCTGGGCTAAGCGGAAATGCAAGCTTACGAATTAAAACTATTCAGACGTTTTTTGCTCAAGCAGGCATACAGCTCACCAATGAACCACTTTCAGTTGTTGTCGATAAACTCTGGCTATCACTTGGTGGCCCTTGCACTATTGATGACAATCAGGAAAAAGATGTACGTGTATTTTTTTCACTGATACGAAAACTTGAGTCAGAAGACACAAAACTTTCCAGCACACAAATAAACAAGGCTTGTGAAAAATTATTTGCGGAACAAAGCTCTAAAGACAGGAATCCTGTCAATATTATGAGCATTCATAAAGCAAAAGGCCTCGAGTTTGATCATGTATTCATTCCCTCGCTCGACAAGCGTGGGCGTAATGATGATAAAAGCCTGATTAATTGGAACATCCATAAAAATCAACAAGGTAATCCCTTTTTATTATTAGCTCCCCTTCAACCAAAACACATAGAAGACGATAAGCCATCCCTCTATAAATATCTCGAGTTCCTAATGAAACAACAGGAACGCAATGAGAACATTCGCTTGCTTTATGTAGCCTGCACCCGACCCAAACAAAGCCTGCACCTATATGGTCAGGTTAAGAAGTCAAAGGATGCCGAAGACGATCAATCATTATCCCAACCTACTTCAGGTTCGCTTCTATCACTACTATGGCCATCATTAAAGAAAGAGGAAATTAACTACCTATTACCAGAAACTAATGCACCCAAATTTTCTAATGCAGCTGTCATTGAAGAAAGTCATGGATTAAAACGCATTCATCACGAATGGAAAAACATTACTTTATTGAATCCTGAAAAAGCGAACATCGAAAAAAAATCAATTAATAATGAAAACACTGTAGCCCATATTTTTGCCGCACCACAACTATCAGCTGTCACTGGAACCATTGTTCACCTTGCCTTACAGCAACTGACCAGTGTGCCTAAAGCCAGCAGAAATCTTGCTGCTCTTTTCAACACCTTATTTCAAAATCAGAGCAAGTTCTGGCAGCAGCAAATTAGAAAAGAAGGCCTACATAATGAAAAAGATATACAGCAAGTAATGGAAAATTGTTCTAGCCTTTTACAAAACGCATTCTCAGATAAAGAAAATCACTGGATTTTTGATAACGAACTGGATGATAGCCAATGTGAGCAGAGTCTGTTCTACCAATCTGATGAAAACATCTTTGAGAAAATCATCGTTGATAGAAGTTTTATTAAAGAAGGACATCGCTGGATCATTGATTACAAAACTTCTTCACCTGCGAAAGAACAGACAATAAGTGATTTTCTTGAACAAGAATCTAAACAATATCGAGAACAGCTTGAGCGTTATGGGAAAGCTTATAAACAGCTGGAAAATCTCCCTCAACAACTATCACTCTACTTTCCTTCAATCCAGACATTACATCTGATGGAGAATACTGCTTAGTGCTTAACGATCTGTTGAGATTCAATATGGGATTGTTCTTCTTCCAGACCTGACACGAGTTCCTTAAACATTTCCTTGTTATTAGAATTCAACGCCATAAGTGCCTTATGCGCCTCAATAACTTTCTCACACATTTCTTCAGGTGTGTGGTCGCAGCGCGGCATATCTTTAACATAAGATTTTAATTTTTCGCCTAGCTCATCAGGTGTATGAACCATATCAAGCACAGTATCCAAACCCATGCATTCCAGAATGCGATCAATATCAGGGTTGGTGGAAAAAACAGTGGGAGGAACCTTAAGAAGGTTTTTACTTTGTGCCGCAATCTTGGCAATCATACCAAGAGCCGTGCTATCAATATTCTTAGCTTCACTTAAATCCAGAAGAATCGTGTTGAGCTCAGGGTTTTCAAACATACTTTTGATGAATGCATCAAAAGAAGCGCACAGCGTTACCCTTATGTCACCCTGAAACTTAATCAGGTAGGCACCATTAATTTCTGCGTAACGAATCGTATCTACCACAAAAGACTACTCTCTTGCCTAATTTCTGCCGAAGACTACGCCTCCTTCCCTAGATTTTCAAGCCTTAGCCCTTTCAAAACAAGGGTTTCTGGATAAGCTACCCTTCTCTCAGACCTACAACCTTTTGACAAGCAAAATGCTTATGTCATCAGGCAGGGCATTCATATCATCCAGTCTAAAATCTTCACATATCAAGGCAATATCAGCCTTGGATTTATCAATACATTCATAAAGCATTTGCTCCTTGGCTGCCAGATCTTCCTGTTCAACTACTTCCATAATGCCATCTGAAAACAGAAACATCGCGAAGTCATCTTTTAGCTGCAGAAAATAATCGCTGAACTCTGCATCTTTGAAAACACCTACAGGTAAGGCACTTTCCTCCAGTGAGAACATCCGACCTGCATTTCTAACCCTCGGCTTGGGGTAATGGGCTGCCACGCTGTAACAAAGCCTGTTTTCTTTATCATCCAGCACGCCACAGAACAGTGTCATATGCTTTCCCAGCTGAACCTTCATCATCTCCTTATTAATATGGGCTATGAAAGCGGCTGGCGAGATATCCACTTTCTGTTTTTTCATATCAATAACCCAACGATGACTTAGGGTTTTTAACATCATGGTAATAAAGGCCGACGAAGCTCCATGACCTGAAACATCAGCAAAGTAGAAGAAACTACGATTTTCATCCAATGGGTAATAGTCAATGAAATCCCCACTCAGATACAAAGAGGGGAAAATACGATGGGAAAACTCAAAAGAGGTAATCTGAAGAGGGTTCTTGGGGAAAAGCTTTAATTGCACGAAGCGTCCGGCCTCCTGGTCTTCCTGCAATTGCAGTAATTCCTGACTGATAGAGTCCTTTTGCTGAGCAAGCAAATCATGCTCACTCATATAGGAAACAATACCCCTTGCTCGAATGACCGCTCGATGAATTGCTTTATGGACTAGCTTTTGTTGACCTTGAAGTGGAACAGCCAGGTAATCGCGTATACCCCGACGCAGAAGTGTGATTGCTTCATCAGCATTGTAAGCTTGGGAAATACCCACTACTGAAATCTCGGGTCTGTCTTTTTCTAAAGCCCGAAGAAGGCTTAGTGCATCAATACCCTTACCAAGGATGTCAGCAAACACCACCCAGGGTTTACGCATCTTCACTAGCTCAAGCGCTGTTTCATTAGTCGCAGCAATCAAGACATCAATCTGTTTGGCATTCAATTCTGCCGACAGGTAGCTAATTGTCCTTTCATCATTACTAACAATCAGTGCTTCCATAAATATCCAGTCAGATCCCCCTAGGCAAAATTACCAGTCAAGATCCTCGTTCATCATTTCATCTTCAACGTCGCCATCTTTCACATCGTATTCCCTCATGGAGAGATAAGCATCACGCATCGCTGTATAACGATTACCAAGTTGATCAAGTACTTTTTCAGTCTCAAGAAGATCTGCACGAGTATCAATAGCATTCACCACCGTACTGGCAATAACAACACCCGTGTCATGATCGGTTGCAGCATAGAGAGGATTCAGGTTGGTGAAGGATTCAGGGATCTTCACAACACCATCACGCAAGGTGCTTGGCCCTAGAAAAGGAAGTACAAGGTAGGGACCCGAAGAGACACCCCATGTACCCAAGGTCTGACCAAAATCCTCATTATTTCTTTGCCAACCAAAACGCGTACCCACATCAATAAAACCAAGAAGCCCGATAGTTGTGTTCACACCAAAACGACCAAAATCAACAACGGATTCCTTAGGCTTTGCCTGAAGCAGGTCATTAATGAAGTTAATAGGCTCCCTCAGGTTCCTGAAAAAGTTGGTAATACCCTTGTCGAGAGGCTCAGGTGTCACTTTCTTATACCCAATCGCAACCGGCTTGAGTAAATGCCTGTCAAAAAACTCATTAAAGGCATGGGTTTTTTCATTCATCTTTCTCCATGGATCTGGATCCTTGGTTTCAGCCATCACTGGAAAAGATGAGAAAGCAAATAAGATAAAAAGAAATAAAGCGATTTGCTTCATGCATAAATCCTGTTTGTTCTTGTTTTTTTATAGTGTGTCATCTTAGCGCAATTGAGAGTGTAGGCAAGGCAGCTATCCAGGCGACTAGAGTTTCCTCACAATCACACTACCAATTGAATAACCTGCACCGAAAGAACAGATGACTCCCATGTCACCAACCTGGAAATCATCACGATAACGATGAAAAGCAATGATTGAACCAGCTGAACTGGTATTAGCATACTCATCAAGAATCACCGGAGACTCATCTTCTGAAACATCTCTTCCCATCACTTTCTTGCTGATTAATTGATTCATACTCAGATTAGCTTGATGCAACCACAAGCGTTTCAACTTATCCGTTGCAATACCCATATCAGATAACTGCTGGCTCATCTGTTCAGCCACCATGGGTACAACTTCCTTAAACACTTTACGCCCATTCTGTTTAAACAGTTTATCCCTTGCACCAATGCCGCTTTCGTCACCACGGTTAAGGAATCCAAAGTTATTACGAATGTTATTGGAAAATTGTGTCTGTAAGCGGGTATCCAGAATCTCGAAAGCGCCACTCGCTGCTGTGTCAGCTGCTTCAACCACGATTGCAGTACACACATCACCAAAAATGAAGTGACAATCCCTATCGCAAAAATCCAGATGTCCTGAACAGATTTCAGGATTCACCACTAACACACAACGAGCACTACCCGCCTTCACCGTATTGTAGGCCACTTCTATGCCAAAGGTTGCCGATGAACAGGCGACATTCATATCAAAACCATAACCCTTAATTCCCATGGCATTCTGGATTTCAATTGCCATGGCAGGGTAAGGTCTTTGCATATTGGAGCAAGCCACAATAACCGCATCAATATCACTGGCTTGTTTGTTAGCATTTTTCAAGGCTTCTTCAATAGCCTTGATTGCCATTTCACATTGAACGGATTGATCTTCGTTGTCTCTCTCAGGAATTGCTGGCGCCATCCTTCCTGGATCTAGCACACCGCTTTTATTTACGACATGTCTACTCTTGATGCCACTTGCCTTTTCAATAAAAGCAGAAGAGGAATATTCCAATGCTTCACAGGTGCCTGCTTCTATATCTGCCTTATGTTGCTCATTGTATCTATCGACGTACTGATTAAATGTATTGACCAGCTCATCATTCGAAATACTTTCTGAAGGAGTAAACAAGCCTGTGCCACTAATAACAATACGTGGCCCTGAAGCAGATTCTGATTGTTGAATTGTCATGGCTCTCCCCGAGGAATAAAAAGGCGCATACTAGCATTCTTGGATTAAACAAGCCTAGCCCATATCCACGACGAATCTGTCAGATTCACACATCAAAGTTCTTCAAACCCACATCAATGGATTTACGTGATACACCGGCCACTGTCCTAAGCTCTTGAGCAAAAAGTGCAATTGCAAATTCTTCTATTAGAAGCTTTAAATACCAGAACTTTGCTTCCTCAGGTGGAGAAAGCTCCTTCTCCTTAATGAGACTGAATCTCTTGCGAAATACATCCATTTCCTTCTGGTTCAGAGCATCTCGGTCAATGTTCCCTTGCAAGCGTTCCAGCCTCATTAACATAGCCTGCAAATATACTGGGTAACGTTTTAGAATCATCATAGGCATCTCAGAAAGGAAACCTGGATAAATAAGTGAAACAAGATGAGCCTCAATAAAATCATGATGGCGCTTACGTAAATCACTTACAGGCAAGGAAAGCGCTTGCCGTAATTCAAAAACCAGCCTCGCAATCTGGTCAAGCAATTCAACAAATGTTTCAGAACTGGGAAACAGATTACTTCGCTTTTCATTCAGCAAGGTTTCAAATTCATCCTGTTTATAGACAAGAACGCCAGACTGAGATGAATTTTCTGACGCATTGAAAAAAACCTCATCGACAAGCCCATCAAATAAATCAGCATATAAATCCCTGCTTCCACCTGCAGAAAATAACTGAATACTTCTTTCATCAAGCCGACTTAAACGCTTTCTAAAATCT
Source organism: Pseudomonadales bacterium (assembly GCA_040235395.1). Classification (GTDB taxonomy): domain Bacteria; phylum Pseudomonadota; class Gammaproteobacteria; order Pseudomonadales; family JBECKS01; genus JBECKS01. The sequence goes on from JBECKS010000069.1 coordinate 12,588, forward strand.
TTTCTGAAAGATGATAGCGATAATTGCATCAAACGTCTTTGTCCTTTCCGATGACAGTGGTACGCCTCCTCAGCATTATCAAACACGGCAATAGACACGGCATCTTTTTCATCCTTCAAAGCCTGAAACAATTTAATCTGGTATTTCTCACCCCTCACATCACTACGCTCAACAAAAATATATTCATCCAGGTTCCCAAAATCCCATCGGGTATAAACCTGCTTCTGCTTATTTTTCGTCGCATGCTGATTAGCGTCTTCAGATTTCTTGCCACCTTCCCTGGAAAATACACTGGCAAAACGTTGTTTAACTTCCAGTTTTAGTTTCTCAATATCACTTCCCTTACTTATTAACTGATTATTTTCATCAACTAATATAATGTGCATTTTCAAATAGGGATCCATTTTCTCTGGCTGGAAATCCTGTCTGGAAACTTGAATACCCTTGGTTCTATGTATCGCTTGAGCAAGGGAATCAAACAAATTACCCTCCCCAAAAGACATTAAGGGCAAACAGGCTTTAACTGTATCAAGCAATGGCAAGCATTGTTTACGCAGCGACTTAGGTAAAGATTTAATCAATGCCGTACATTTTTCTTCAATCATGCCTGGAACCAACCACTCCAGACGCGCCTCCGTCAATTGATTCAACTGATCATAGGGAAGTCGAATACTTAAACCATCATCATCTGAGCCTGCTTCAAAATGATACTCGCAGGGGACAGTTATTGATTCAAAAGAAATAAAATCTGGGTACAGCTTCCTTACATCATCATTACCACGCTGCAGGGATATCACATCATCATCAAGATGAAAAATGGAAGCTGGCTGCTGCTTCAACCAATACTCAAAACTCCGCACATCGTATATCGTCTCAGGAATTTTATTTTTATAAAAAGCCAACAAAACATTTTCATCAGGAAGCAAATCAGCATGTCGAGTTTTATTCTCTTCCTCAATCAATGAATCAAGATAATCCCAGTTTTGCTTTATTTGAAGGGGTGGGCGTTTATAGCTTCTATCAAGCAAAGCGCCTCGAATAAAAACGTCCAGAGGGTCTTCCTTAATAAAGCGCTTATTTTCAGCATTCACCTTGACTGCTTTTTTAGCTTCTACGATAAGACCTAAAAGACTCTGTTGTTGATAAACCTGCACACAGCCATGACGCTTGCTCCAGAAGGCATCAAAATATTGTTTCTTCAGAATATGTGCGCCTTGCTCGAGAATCCATTCTGCTTCAATTCGCGCACAACAATGCGCATACAATCGTGATGTTTCAATCAACTGACTTGACATAATCCAGGGAATACGACGACTCATCAAATAAGATGAGGGGAAAATAAAGACCTGACGGTGGTGCAGCCCCTGATAAACATGACCCTCATCTAAATGGGCAACTTGAGATAAACACCCCGTTAACAAGGATTTGTGAACATTGGGATAATCTGCACCTTCATTATTATTAATATCAAGAAAGTTATTCAACTCCGATGCATTGATAGACCATTGCTTAAGCTTTAAACCAGCATGGCGACATTGCAAGACAAGTTGATGATGTAGTTCTCGCCACTCCTTCAAATTCGACCACGATAGGAAGTTTTTCTCGCAGTATTTCCTGAACTGGCTTGCACTCAAGTCCTGTCTTAATTCCTCCACAATAGTCCATAGTCGTAAATAAGCATAAAAGTCAGATTGTTCATCGCGATAGCGCTCGTGCGCCTCATCTGCTTTTTTCTGGAATTCATGAGGGCGCAAGCGCGGCTCATTAACACTTAACCCCGTAACAATAACCAGAAGCAATTCAAGACACTTACGCTCATTTGCTTCAATCAGCATGCGTGCAAATCTCGGATCGATTGCAAGCATCGACATTTTCTTGCCAATTGCAGTTAATTGCTCTCTCGAATCTAATGCCTTTAACTCAAACAACAAACGTATTGCATCTTTAACCAATCTGGCATCAGGCCTATCCAGCAGGGGAAAATCATCAATATCTCCAAGCTTCATGCTTTTTAACTTTAATAATACTGATGCCAAATTCGTTCTTTGTATCTCAGGCTGCGTATATTCATCACGTTGAAGAAAGTCTTCTTCACTATAAAGCCTTATACAAACACCTGAAGCAATCCGCCCACAACGACCCGCTCTTTGTCTGGCGCTTGATTGAGAAATTTTTTCAATAGGAAGCTGCTGAACTTTTGTTCTCGGACTATAACGGCTTAGTCTTGCAAGACCTGAATCAATAACAAAACCAATATTGGGGACTGTGACTGAGGTTTCAGCCACATTAGTAGCGAGTACAATACGCCGCTTTCCCTGATTGATGGAAAACACTTTCCGTTGCTGGGCAAGTGGCATGCGACCATAGAGTGGAAGAATTTCAATACGCTCATCAAAATGCTTTCTTAAACGTTTTGACTGAAGCCTGATTTCTTGCTCTGTGGGTAAAAAAACCAGCACATCGCTAGCTTCAGACTTAAACGCAGATTCACTGAGCAAGTTGTCAAGTACGCTTAAAAGATTTTCACCCTCTTCGAGCTCATCATTATCATCCTGAGACTGGTATCGAATCTCAACAGGGTAAGACCTTCCCTCTATTTCGAGCACTGGCGCATCGTTAAAGTGTTGTGAAAACCTTTTCAAATCAACAGTGGCAGAAGTAAGAATAATTCTTAGATCTTTTCTTTTCCTTATCAATCGTTTGAGATAAGCAAGAAGGAAATCTATATTCAGACTTCGCTCATGCACTTCATCAACGATAATACATTGATATTGTTCAAGGAAAGGATCGTTCTCAATTTCGGCCAACAACATGCCATCAGTCATTAGCTTGATTTGCGTACTCTCTTTAACGCTATCAGAAAACCTTACCTTACATGCCACAAGCGCATCAGTCGCAGCTAGCTCTGGATAGGCACTCAACTCTTCACCTACTCTCTGGCTAATGGTTCTAGCTGCAATCCGCCTGGGTTGTGTATGAGCAATCATTCCTGCTTGCCCCAAGCCTAGCTCCAGGCATATTTTTGGCAACTGAGTAGACTTTCCTGACCCCGTTTCGCCACCAATAACAAGCACCTGATTCGAGCTGAGCAAGTCCTTGATAGCATCTACATGAGCACTAATAGGCAGAGCAGTATTATAGGAAATGCTGGTGTTAATTTTTCTCGAAAGATAATTGGCTTTTGATTTATCTATCTTTTCCTGGAAATCAGTCAGGGATTCCTCACTAGATAAGTTCTTTTCAAGTTTTTTCCATTCTCGGGAAAAATTGAAACGATCACGCAGCATGACTTGAGAAAGGTCTAACTCAACTTTTTCTTTATCAAACATGAAGGGAGAGGGATGAATGAGTTAATGCATCAATCAATAAAGATAATGAAGCGAGTCTGGGTCGTCCGCGTAATTTGCGTTCGGATGAGAAGCTTTATTCGTTTCCATAGCGTCAAGCAAGGTCTTCGTTGCTGCATCAAGGTTTAGAGTATCAATCGCTGTAATAACCTTAAAATCAAAGGTATTAAATACATCTAAATAATTCGTATAATTATTAAAATTGAGGCTCGAGATACCTGTGCTATCGAGCCTTATTTCTATCATCTGAGTTGACAATGTTAAATCAAACTCACCTGTCATATTAATATTGCCACCCAAATCTAGTTCAGTGAAATTAAGGTTCTGTCCTAAATCAATATCAGAAGTCCACAAATCGTTATCTCTCAAATCAAGATGAATGAAGTCGCTATTTTGTGGAATCCTGAAAATATTCTGGTTATTACATCCGTAACTGGCATCACTGTCTTTCATATGACAGGCAATCTCATTTCCCCTCAAGAAAGCAAACCTTAACTTTCCATTCAGTGGCAAAGTAATATTCTTAATCAGGTTATGCTCCAGAAAAACAGTATCAAGAATATCAAGCGGCAATAAATCAATCGAAGTAAGTTGGTTATCACTTAATCTCAATTCAGTTATGTTAGCGTTATTTGAAAGATCAATGGAAGTGAGCTCATTCTGCCTGATATCAACCTCATCAAGATTGACATTGTTACTCAAATCTATCTGGGTAATATCATTCCTGAAAAGATTTAAATTAATGAGTTTAGTGTTTGCACTTAAATCAAGTGGGCCAAGCGTCATATCACCTACAAAAGCATTCTGGTCAAGCACAAGCGCTTCAAGGTTTGGAAGCAAACTTAAATCAAGTGAGCTCAGATTATTTTCACTTAAAACCAATGCTTCAAGATTTGGGTTGTTACTCACATCAAGTGAGTCGAGATTATTTTTATCAAGAAAAACTTCAATCAACTCAGGATTATTACTTAAATCAATCTGACTAAAATTATTTGCCGACAAATCCAGATACTGAAGATTTGGAAATGGCGACAAATCAACATTGGATAACCTGTTAGTATTTAAAATAAGAGAACGAATATTTGGGAACTGCTCCAGACCAATAATATTGGTAATCCCTACCCCAGCACAAACAAGATGAACAACTTCCTTAGCCAACTTGGTTCCAGTCTGTCTGGCAACACATTCCCGCAAACCATCATCAAGAAAAATATCCTCAATATCACTTTTCTTGGAATCCACAACACCCGTCAGCTTATCGAGCTCCTTGCAAGCCGAAAAAGCCAATCCAACTACAACAAAAAGAGAAATGTATTTTATAAAGTTAGCTTTCATTGATATGACTTTCGTTGATACGAACAGTTTCTTTGAAGTAGACGTGGTTTTCTTTTATTAAAACTAATCACAATTTCCTTATTAGTTCACATCCACGAGTAATAGTTCATTTTTTCTAGCAAGGTCTTACCTGTGGTCACCAGAATCGAATGTTCCAGGGTAAATTCTCTAGCGTTTTTATAGGGTTATGATAACCTCCTCACCATATTAAAAACAGCGATAAAACCAACTTTTACAATGAAAACCCTACACAAATCCAACAAGCTGGAAAACGTTTGCTACGATATTCGTGGGCCTGTCATGAAGGAGGCAAAACGCCTTGAAGACGAGGGTCACCATATCATTAAGTTAAATATAGGAAACCCTGCTCCTTTCGGCTTTGATGCGCCAGAAGAAATCATTCAGGATGTAATCGCCAACCTGCCATCATCTGCTGGTTACTGCGATTCCAAAGGGATTTTTTCTGCCAGAAAAGCAGTTATGCAACATTACCAATCTCTAGGTATTCATGGAATTCACCTAGAGGACATTTACATGGGTAACGGTGTTAGCGAATTAATTTCCCTTGCGACTCAGGCTCTGATTAATAACGGTGATGAAGTCCTGATTCCCTCCCCCGACTATCCACTCTGGACAGCCTGTAGCAATCTCGCTGGCGGCAAAGCTGTTCATTATCGTTGCGACCCTGAAAATGAATGGCAACCCGATCTGGAAGATATCAAAAGTAAAATTACTGACAGAACAGTAGCTATCGTTGTGATAAATCCAAACAACCCTACGGGTGCCGTTTATAGCGAAGATTGCCTGAAAGCAATTGTCGACATTGCTGAAGCAAATCAACTGGTCGTTTTTGCAGATGAAATTTACGACAAGATTCTCTACGACGATGCCATACATATTCCTTTGTGTTCACTTGTCAGAAAAACACTTTGCATTACCTTTAATGGCCTCTCTAAATCTTACCGAGCTGCTGGTTTTCGCTCTGGCTGGATGATTATCAGCGGAGAAAAAGCTCACGCCAGGGATTACATAGAAGGCCTGGACATTCTTGCTTCCATGAGATTATGTGCAAATGTACCTTCTCAACATGCAGTACAGACAGCGCTTGGTGGTTACCAGAGTATAAATGAGCTCATCATGCCAGACGGAAAACTCCATCGTCAGCGTGACCTAGCCTGGTCGCTGCTTGAAGCAATCCCAGGCGTAAAATGCATAAAACCAAAAGGCGCACTTTACCTTTTCCCGCAACTGGATCCAGAAATTTACCCCATCAATGATGATGAAGCTTTTGCTTTGGATCTTTTGTTAAAAGAAAAGGTACTCGTTGTTCAAGGCAGTGGTTTCAACTGGCCGCAAAACGATCATTTCCGAATTGTTTTCCTGCCAAATGAAGATGAATTAAAGGAAGCCATTGGTCGCATCGCATCCTATCTCGAAACCATAAGGGCAAAATAATTAGCAATGAATTCTTACGATATTGATGACTTACATATCGATGACTTCAATAAGGATACCGCAAGAACCTTAGTGTTTCTTTACAACTGTTTTCCCATGCAAGTGGAACTTTATATTGAAGACATTAGCGGCCCAGATGTCACTGATGATTATGGGCTTCATACCCAAAGGCATCTTGCATGCATGTCTACCATTATCTGGTTAGCTGAAGAAGGATTGATTCGCTATGACAGCCTGGTTAGGCAGGATTCCTTTGACAAGGCAGTGCTCACGAAAAAAAGTTATGTGCTTCTTAGCAATATCGTCGACAACCCCTATTTCAAAATTGAAAACGAAGAAACCCTCCCAGAGTCCGTTATCAAAAGCCGTCAAACCCGTGTAGCTGCTATCAAACACGCGCTGCATAATGGATCATCCGAACAACTCAAACAGATTATTAGCGATCTGATTTTCGATAGCGAGGAACGCTAGCGCCTTTCGCCCAAGAGAAGGTCTAGGGAAAACGCTTCTCTTTTACTTCCTTAACGTAAGCTTGCGCCGCCTTCTTTACAACTTCGTTAACATGGGCATATTGTTTTGAAAATGGCGGCCAGTAATCGCCCATGCCAATAACATCATTGATAACCAGCACCTGACCATCACAATCACTACCAGCTCCAATTCCAATCGTTGGAATTTCAAGACTTTCACTGATTTGCTTACCTAGAGACGCGGGAATATGTTCCAGAACCACCATGAAACAGCCGCTTTCTTGCAAACGTTTGGACACTTCCATAACTTCGGCTGCTTCTCGTTCATTTTTTCCAACCTGTTTAAAGTTGGTTGCTGTTTGCGGGGTTAAACCAGTGTGACCCACAACATCGATACCAGCCGAAACTAGGGCTTTGATGACATCATACTTTGGGCCTTCAAGTTTTACCGAGTCAGCACCTGCGTTAATCAATTTCCTGGCATTCCTAACGGCAATCTCAGGAACCTCATCACTACCATAAGGCATGTCTCCAATAATATGAGTATTTGGCGCCCCCCTTCTTACGGCGCCAATATGGTAGGCAATCTGGTCAACTGTCACATCACGCGTACTGGAAAAACCCATCTCCACCATGGCCAGGGAGTCACCTACAAGAATCACCGAAACGCCCGCCGCTTCAACACAGCGCGCAATCGGGCAGTTGTAAGCGGTCAGCATCACAATGGGTTCCTGATTTTTTAAGGCCTTAAATGAAGCTGGGGTATGTTTAAGGGAATTACTCATAAGGAAGCCTCTACCAGATGTGGTCTTGGATGTAACAGTAAAGCGAATTTACAAAAAAGTTCAACTTATTATCAAAAAAAAGCATAGAACTAAATATCGCTTTACTTCCCTTGTCAGGCTCTTATGATAGTAGCAGCTAGCTTATAGCAGCGGCAGAGATGAATTGTTGAAGTGTTAATAAAATCAGGTAGGGTAAAGGAAAAACTACTCGCTTAAGCACTTGAGAATAGAAATAAATAAAACAGACACTCTCACTAACCGCGCAAAAACTTATTACAGAGATTTTTATAAATAAATGGAGAGGCAAACCATGTCGAATTCAAGATTTTCGCTGACAAAACTCATTTCATCTGCCAGCCTGGCAGGCGCACTCGCAATTTCCAATGCCGTTTATGCCGAAGCACCTGGTGGTCCTGATTGTGGTTGGGGAAACCTGATGTTTGAAGGCGATAGTGGCCCTATTGCTCATATCAGTGCATCTATCTTCAATGGCTCATCTGGTAATGCCTGGATTGGAATCCTGCTCGGAACAAACGGCTGTTCCTCTGAAGGCACTATCACTTATGGCGGAAAATCCTTGTTTGCTTTAAGCGGCTTTGTTGATGAGGTTGCGGTAGACATCGCACAAGGTGAAGGCGAAGCCCTTGATGCCCTTTCAGTTGTTATGGGGGTTAAACAGGAAGATCGTCCCGCTTTCAACGAACTGTTGCAGAAAAACTTTGCACGCATTTTCCCTAACGAAAATGTGAAGTCTGAAGAAGTTTTTGCTTCGATTGAAAACGTCATGCGTGAAGATGAGCATTTCAAACAATATCTTAGCTAAATCATGGCTTTCTGTTGAACAATAAAGTTTGAACAAAAAAAAGGGAGCTAAGCTCCCTTTTTTATTGGCGGTTTTTTTTAAAATTACGCATCACCCATACCAAAAAAATTACTTTGGGGCTGAATCCACAAACCTTTTGCGCTGGCACACACCTGCCCGTTAGCTCGAATCTCTCCCGCAGTGAACAGTTTCCTGCCATCGACTTTCTCTACCCATGCTTCCAGTTCAAGTTCCGTTTCAAGTGGTGTGGCAGATTTGTAGGTGATATCCAGTGTTGCTGTAAAACCCATCACTTTCCCAATGGCTTGAGTCTGCGCAAGTAGCACATCAAAAATCGCAGCAACAATACCACCATGAACACGCATTGGAGGGCCTTGAAAAGGTAACGGCACATAGGCTCTGCCAAAGACCCTGTCACCCTCAATATGGGTTTCCAAAGGAAATCCAACTGCCGTTGACTTACCTGAAAGAATACTGAAGTCATGTCCCATCAAAACATCGTCAGCACTAGCTTCCCCGTTAACCATTCGTTTGAATAACTCGCTAGTATCCACTTTACCTTGAGCTTCCATGCGCTGTTCAAGCTGTTGAAGTTCCTGCGCATAAGCGCTCAACTCATCTGAACTGGCATCCATACGAATAATATGTGAAGCAATATTGCGCAAGGAATCAGCTATATCCCTGCGATTCTGGAAATCAGCACCAGGCACAATTTCACGAGTCCCTTCAAAGATATCCTTAAACCCAAAGGTAGTGGAAGCTTCCGCCTCTGCTGGTTTAGTCATATCAACCTCGATTCAATTAATTAAAACCGCAGGGAGTTTACAAGTTAAGCGCACGACGTCAAAAGCTTTTCCCTCCCTATCTTACAGTCATTAAGGTTTGTAAGCCCGATGGGAAATCCTTAGACTGAAGTCTCTACAGAATAAAAAATAAAAAACAAAGCCCCATATGAAACCAATTTTCAAATCTCTCTGTTTTGCGAGCCTGCTCTTTTTTACCACGCCTGTCTGGTCGAGTTGGAAAGGTCTTCCCGTTATTGCTTCAAGTCCAGAAACTGGATTTCAATATGGTGTACTGCTATTACAAAGCCTTGACGATGAAGCCGTTGATGGAAAGCTTTCAAGTATTCAGTACATTGCTATCAATTCAACTGAAAACCAACAAAGGCTCGTCATAAGACCAACGCTTTACTATCTCGACTACAAACTCAAATTAACACCTGTCATTAATTATTCTTCGTTTCCTGAAAAGTTTTATGGCTTTGGTAATGACACCCTGGAAAGTGACGAAGAGGATTTCACATCCGATTATCTGCTGTTGAAAATGACTGCTTACTACAATGTATATTCCAATCTGCATGTTCAATTCCTTGCATCCAGTGACGATAGGGAAATCACTAAATACGAAACTGGTGGACAGATTGATACATTACTCAGTGGCTCCAGTGAGCTTGAAAAATACAAACTCACATCAAAAGGACTTGGTTTGGTTTGGGATACCCGCGACATCCCTCGCTATCCAAATAAAGGCATCTATGCGGAACTGAGTAGAGAACGTTTTTCTGGTGATATTTATGAATACGATCAAGACAAATTTGATTTACGACTTTTTCATGAGTTAGGAAAACACCGGGTATTTGCGGCTCAAGCATTAAAGATTAAGCAAGACGGTGATTTCATTCCTTTCATTAACTTAAGCACCATTGGCGGTACTGATGTGGTGCGCGGTATTTTTGAAGGAAGGTATCGAGCACCTGATATGGAAGCGTTTCAAATTGAATACCGTAAATATGGTTACGAATTTCTCGGTCAGGGTGTTGGCTACACTGTGTTTGCTGCAACTGGAAAAGTAAGTGGTTTGTCTGCTAATGAAAATGATGACTACCATTCCGCCGTTGGATTCGGCGGGCATTTCTTTTTCAACCCAGAAGATAAAACTACCATAAGACTGGATCTTGCTTATGGTGATGATGAATTAGGTGTTTATCTGATGATTGATCAGGCTTTCTAAGATCAACACATAAAAGTAATGCTAACCTAAGTGCAAGGTTTCATTCACAACGGGAACAGCTGGCTCGTCTTTTTTCTCTATCTTGGTTGCACTTTCAAAAGTCTTATTCCATGTACGCAATAAAGCTGTAATCTGGCGAATCTGCCTATCGAGACTACGTAATTCATCAACCGTACCGCGCTCTCCAACAAAGAACTCAATCCGTTTCATTTCCTTCACAAGAGGATGATCAGGAAATTCCATCTTATAGACTTCAAGTTTCCATCGCGTGTGATGAACCACACCTCGAAAAAAAGCCAATTTGGTTTCAAGACGAATCAGCCTGAAATCTTCAAGGGTTCTGAAAGGTTGAAAATCGGTACCAAACAGCAGTGCTTTTGAGTATTGAGGATCAACAACGATACTTGCAGTTCTTTCAATATCACACAGCAAAGCCAAAGCACCGAAAACCTGACCAGAGCCAATATAATTCTGGCCTTCCTTACTTTTCCCCGTGCCATCAGGATAAACAATCAGCTGACCTCTAAGCAGGAAATAATACATGCTGTCACGCTGACCTTTAGTAATGACTTTTTCGTTAGGAGCGGCTTCAAAAAAATTCGAATAGGACAGTAATAAACGATACTGAGGCTCGTCGTTTACCTTTAAATCCCTAAAGAATGGTACGCCAGATAACAGACCATCAATAGTTTCCTGATCATAGGTAGTTAGGGGAATAATTTTCATAGAGGCATCCAAGTCACGTTTATCAAATAAAATCCGAAGGAAAATCAGTATAAGGCATCAATTTTTCTCAGACACGACTTTTTTAAGATCGAACTCCCTGAAAATGATGCTTTGACTTGCTAAAGCTAACAAACGACCACTCTGGGACCAGATATTCATGGTGGCGTGGGCAAAACCCTTGTTAACCCCTTTTGCCTGACAATCGAGAAGAAGCCATTCACTCTGTTCGACAGCTAATATGCGCAGCTGATTATCAAGACTATTTCCACCAGCGGCTCTCTCAAGAACTGAGCCTATACTTACCGGTAAGTAATCTGCCATTAAGGCAATTGAAGATGCACTGGTTTGCTTAAGTTCGGGCACCTTTGCCCACAATGCCATTTGCCCTGGAACCTGCTTGTCTTTTCGCAAACTTCCTCTGGCAACACGATATTCAATTCGGCTATCTATGCTGTATTTGCCTTCACGTTTACCACCCCCGAATTTCGGACAGTTTTTCGGCTCATCCAGCTTCGGCATGCTAATAAACTGCGTCTCCAAAGAATGAGACCTTTCCCCCAAGGTTCCTAAAGCCGAAAAAACCAGGGCGTCATCAGCCGTCGCGCTCAAACTCGTATGACTGATATTACCTCCTCGTACGCTTTCCTCTGCTGTTACAAGAATGTCAGCACCCAGCTTTGCAAAGTTGTTGAACTGACAACTTAAGAAAATCAGCGGTCTTTCGGTAATGCTCTCAAGAGTCTCAATAGCCGCTGCTGCACTTGAACCACCGTAAAGAAATCCCAGTGCATTGCAGTTTCCTTCGCTAGCATTAAATGCTGCTAAGCTTTTTTCCCTATCGATTTCAAGATTCAGGAATTGCTGGACATTCATCATCAGCGCTCCATTTCGTTAAAAAGCGCGCATTATGACAGCTAAAGATGACGAAAGTAACGAAGGTCAGACCACTTCTATATTTTTAGAAATGATTTCGTTAAACTGCGCGCCTATCGTTTTTAGCCAGTCTTCCAATTCCATCAAACGACATTTCTCCACTCAAAAAAACTTAGTAAATTCATAGGGATACACGATGAATAGAAATATTTTCGAAGAAGAACATCAACTTTTCAGAGACAACTTTCGCAAATTCTGTCAGGAGGAAGTGGCTCCACATTCAGAGCAATGGCGAGAGGATGGCATCGTATCCAGAGAAGTCTGGTTGAAGGCTGGCGAAAATGGTTTTCTAGCACCCTTCGTAGATGAAGCATATGGCGGTTTGGGACTCAGGGATTTTCGTTATGACATGATCATGATTGAAGAACTCGCTTATGTCGGTGAAACAGGTTTTGCCCTGAGTCTGCATAACGACATCATTGCACCTTATATAGATAGCTTCGGCACAGAAGAACAGAAACAGAAATACCTTCCTAAAGTGGTCAGTGGTGAATGCATCCTTGCTGTCGCCATGACTGAGCCTGGAACAGGATCTGATTTACAGGCTATTCAAACCAAACTTGAAAAAGATGGGAATGGCTATGTTTTGAACGGGCAGAAAACCTTTATCTCCAATGGAATCCTGTGCGATTTAGCCATCGTGGCCGCTAAAACTGAAAATGGCATCACGCTCTGTCTGGTTGAAAAAGGCATGCCTGGGTTCGAAAAAGGTCGAAATCTTAAAAAGATGGGCATGAAGTCACAGGATACCGCTGAACTCTTTTTCCAGAACGTTAAACTTGGCCCGGAACACATTCTAGGCGAAATGGACAAGGGCTTTATCTGCCTAATGCAAAAGCTCGTGCAAGAACGTATTGTTACCGCCATTGGCGCAGTAGCTGGAGCGGAAAGAGCACTTAATCTAACCGTGGAATACGTGAAGGAAAGAAAGGCTTTTGGCAAAACCATCAGCCAGTTCCAGAACACCCGCTTTAAACTTGCGGAAATGAAAACAGAAATTACAATCGCACAGACCTTCATTGATGCGTTGGTCAGCAGACACCTGAAAGGCGAAGTCACTCCTGACGAAGCCTGTATGGCGAAATACTGGACAACCGATCTTCTAAACAAGGTGGTTGATGAAGGTGTGCAACTTCATGGTGGCTATGGCTACATGGAGGAATACCCGATTTGCAAGGCGTATACGGATGCCCGTATCACTCGCATATTTGCAGGAACTAACGAGATTATGAAAGACGTCATAGCTCGAGGAATGAACCTGTAATTTACCATGGTGCTGTTTTGCAGCATTTTACTTTTAAGGAGGCAACTAAATGTCTGAAGTTCGTTTTGATGACCGCGTCGTCATCGTAACAGGTGCCGGTAACGGCTTAGGAAAAAGTCATGCGCTACAATTTGCTGCACGTGGTGCTAAAGTAATCGTTAACGACCTTGGTGGTGGTGCCTTCGGTGATGGTGCATCTTCAAAAGCCGCTGATGTTGTTGTTGATGAAATCAAGGCTGCTGGTGGTGAAGCTACTGCTAACTACGATTCAGTAACTGATGGCGACAAAATTGTTCAAACCGCTATGGATGCTTACGGAAGAATCGACGTAATAGTTAACAACGCAGGTATTCTTCGCGATGTGAGCTTCCACAAAATGGAAGATAAAGATTGGGATCTGATTTACGACGTTCACGTTAAAGGTGCTTACTCAGTCACTAAAGCAGCATGGAACTACATGCGTGACAACGAATACGGTCGTGTTGTATTCACCGCTTCTGCGGCTGGTATTTACGGTAACTTTGGACAGGTTAACTACTCAATGGCTAAATTGGGTCAGCTTGGCATGGCACAAAGTCTTGCGATTGAAGGACAAAAAAGAAACATCATGGTGAACACCATCGCTCCTATCGCTGCATCACGTTTAACAGAAACTGTTATGCCCCCAGATATGCTAGCTAACCTGAAACCAGAATACGTTACGCCACTCGTTCTTAAATTATGTGACGAAAACAGCAACGTGACCAACAGCTTGTTTGAAGTTGGTTGTGGCTGGTTTGGAAAACTTCGTTGGCAACGTGCTAATGGTCTTGGTCTTGATGTTAAAGGTGACGTTACACCAGAAGCCATCAATGCACAGTGGGATAAAGTGGTTGATTTCGAAAACGACCCTAAATACCCAAGCAATATTAGTGAGTCAATGATGACTATCATGCAAAACTTGCAGAAGTAAGTTTGCTTAAATTGATAATTTCAATTTAATGCTTACATAACAAAAGGGGCTTATGATTCATTTCATAAGCCCTTTTTTTTCACTAGGACTTTTAGCCAAGTATGAACTCCGACATCAAGGTGCAATTATTGCTCACAGGAAACGAACTTATGAGCGGTGTCACCACCGACACAAATTCCGTTCGTTTTGCCAATGCCCTTGCAAAGGTCGGAATGAGTATTTCACGAAAAGTCACCATTGGTGATAGCCTGAGTTCACTTGTTGAAGAAATTAAACAACAAAGTTCGCAAAGTGATGTGCTCATTGTAAACGGAGGATTAGGTCCAACCGTTGATGATTTAAGTGCTGAAGCACTGGCAAAAACATTCAACTTGCCACTTGTTACTCATCAAGCTGCTCTTGAACATGTCACAACATGGTGTGAACGATTAAACACCCAACTTAATGATGCCAATTTAAAACAAACTCTCTTACCTGAAGGTGTTGAACTATTGGCAAACCCTATTGGTTCAGCGGTTGGTTTTTATATTGAAAAAAATGATTGCCTGATAATGTTTACCCCTGGTGTTCCTTCTGAACTTGAAGCCATGCTGGATGTTGCGATTCTGCCTTTATTGAAGAAAAAATTTCCTAAAGCAAGAGCGGCAAATATAGAACGCATTCATTGCTTTGGCATTGGCGAAGCCCGATTCCAACAAAAAGTCGATGACGAAATAAAGGACTGGCCAGAGGAAATCGAACTTTCCTTTCGCGCTGGCGCACCAACACTTGAAATCAAACTCACTTCATTTTCCTTAGAACACGAAAAGCTGAAACAGCAATGTAAACAGAAACTTTATGACCTTTTTGGTGACTACATTGTTTCAGAGGGTGAAACTTCCTTAGCTCAAGCTGTGGTTGAACTACTAAAACAAAAGCAGAAACACATCACTTTTGCAGAATCCTGCACAGGTGGAAAAATGGCATCACTATTAACAGAAGTTTCAGGCGCTTCAGAAGTGTTTGAAGCCGGATTCGTCACCTACTCTAATGACATTAAACACAAAATCATTCAGGTCAAAACTGAAACTTTAGAAAAGCATGGCGCCGTCAGCGAGCAAGTTGCATTAGAAATGTTATTGGGTGCACTCACCCAAAGTGGCTCAGACTATGGCGTTGCGGTTTCAGGCATTGCCGGACCAAATGGTGGCAGCAAAGAAAAACCCGTAGGCACTGTTTGTATTGCCTGGGGAAGTGAAAACAAACATCACACAACAACCCTGCTCATGCCCCGCTCCCGCTTAATGTTTCAATTAATGGTTGCCGCAACCGGACTGGATTTAATTCGCAGGGAACTGCTTAACATTCAAACACCACCTCAATATTTCGGAAGAAAAGTCATTCAATCAGGAGACTAACATGACAGAAAAAAACCTCATCATCGAACATAACAATGGCGTTGATTACGTCACCATGAATCGCCCCAACGAACTTAATGCTCTCAATAAAGCGATGGTCACCGAATTGCGTAATTACTTTGACCAGCTTTATTTCAATCACGATGTGCGCGTTGTGGTGCTAAAAGGTGCTGGTCGTGCTTTCTGTGCTGGTCTGGATTTAAAGGAAGGCGGTAACGTTAACACCGTTGTTCAGGGATTGGTGACTCAAAGAGAAATCAGTGAAATCATCATCAAGATGCGTCGTTGCCCACAGACCATTATCAGTCTTGTACAAGGTGCTGCATGTGGTGGTGGTTTTGCCTTAGCACTGGCTTCTGATATTCGCATCGCCGGAGAAAGTGTAAAAATGAATGCAGCCTTCATTAAAATCGGATTATCAGGTTGTGACGTAGGCGTAAGTTATTTACTGCCAAGATTAGTTGGCTCTTCTGTTGCGTCTGAATTAATTCTGACAGGTCGTTTCATTAAAGCCCAACGCGCTTTACAAACAGGACTTGTGTCTGAAGTGCATCCAGATGATCAACTGGAACAAGCAGCTGAATCCTTTGTTGAAGATCTATTAGCGACATCACCGATAGGTTTAAGGCTTTCCAAGGAATGCCTTAACATGAGTATTGATGCGCCAAGTCTTGAATCAGCGATTGCTATGGAAGATAGAAATCAGATTCTGTGTACACAATCAGGTGATTTCAAAACTGCGGTGATGGCGTTTCTCACTAAACAGAAACCTGAATATAAAAATGCTTAAAGAGGGTTCCTTGATTTTAACTAAATCCTTTTTCGCCTTTTTTAGGCGACTTACTTTTTGTATCGACAAAAAGTAAGCAAAAAACTTTTGCCCTGCGAAAGTTCTTATCCTTCATCACTGGCAAACACAAGGTACGCCTAGAATCGTTCCTGACGATGCTGGGCTCAATTTTCATCCATGAAAATTGCCCCTGATGTTTGCAGGCGTGCTTCAGGGAACTTTCAACGGGCACTGGGTTCGTTCTCTGACATGGTAATCAGAAGAGGCTTATCGAAGGACAGCGATTTCAATACTCATTGTGAAGTATCAGGATGGACAGGTCACCGTTTCTGAAGCTGAGACTTGCGCAGAAAAAAGGGTTTAAGCGCTAGCCAAAAAGCGATCTTGGGAGCGGTTCTAGTGCGGCCCGTTTTTTCAAGCAAGTAGAAGGAAGTCGCGAAGCGACCTTCAGGGTCGGTGAGAGGTTTCTTTGCGTACTTTCTTTTGAAAGAAAGTACGTCGCCTAAAAAAGGCGAAAACAAATCTCGTTTAGAAAGAAGAAAACTTTTTCGAAGAAATATTTATTCAAGGCCGACTACGGAATCCTTACTAAAACCAAGTTAATCGAAATTGTACTCTAAGATTACTAGCAAAAATTATTTACTGCGGATAAACAACACCACCCAACAACCTCTCCCTTGCAGCAGCATATTGTTGCTTCAGCTCCTCAACCACTTCCTCAACACTTTGCACTTTTTGTATTCCACCAATTCCCTGTCCTGAGCCCCAGATATCCTTCCAGGCTTTTGCTTTGGTATTTCCACCACTACCAAAATTCATTGCGCTTTTATCGGCAGTCGGTAAGTCATCGGGGTCCATTCCCGCAGCCACAATACTGGGCTTCAAATAATTTCCATGCACGCCCGTAAATAAATTGGAATAAACAATATCTTTGGCACTGGAATCCACTAGCATCTGCTTATAACCCTGCTGTGCTCTCGCCTCATGGGTTGCAATAAAACGTGTTCCCATATAAGCAAGATCAGCACCGATGGCTTGTGCTGATAAAATAGCATCACCATTTCCCATAGCACCCGAAAGAACAATCGTTCCATCAAACCACTCTCTAACTTCAGGAACGAGTGCAAAGGGGCTTAAGGTTCCCGCATGACCACCCGCACCTGAACAAACCAGTATCAAACCATCAACACCTTCACCAGCAGCCTTTTTAGCATGCTTGATATTGGTGACATCATGAAGAATCACACCACCATAAGAATGAATGGCATCAACCGCAGCAGTAGGCGCATTCAACGAAGTGATGATCACCGGGACTTTATGTTTCACACATAAAGCAATATCTTCCTGCAAGCGAGGATTACTATGATGAACAATCAGGTTCACTGCATAAGGCGCAACTTTCTTACTAGGATTGGATTTCTTATAAGCTTCCAGCTCTGAATTGATCTGCGTTAACCACTCATCCAGCTGTTCAATTGGTCTGGCATTCAAGGAAGGAAAAGAACCAGTAATACCTGCCTTGCATTGCGCTATCACTAACTCAGGCCCTGAGATAATGAACAAGGGAGAACCAATCAAAGGCAAGGACATATTCCCTTGCATGCATGCAGGTAAGGCCATAAATAACAATCCTATCTAGTTGATATAAAAGAATTTTTTTAGGGGCAAAAGAATTGAGGCATATATCTTAACAGGCGTTAATTTAACACTAGAGCGCCCCGCCCCTCAAGAGCTCTCCACCGTCAATGGGGATGATTGCACCCGTTACATAATCGCCCGCTCGACTAGCAAGAAAGAGACTTAAACCCTGCATGTCTTCAACAGAGCCAACCCTACCTAAAGGAATTGCCTTGCCAATGGATTCCTGCGCTTGCTCATTGGGCATCATGAAATCAGTCATTTTGCTGGGGAAAAGACCTGGCGCAATGGCATTCACACAAATACGTTTTTTTGCAAACTCAGCCGCCAGCATACGCGTAAGCTGATTAACAGCAGCCTTACTTGGGCCATAAGCATAAGCCGACATACTACCCACACTCATACCAGCCACTGAACTAACATTGATGATCTTGGCATGTCGCTCACCAGAAGCCGCCTTTTCTAGCAGAGGCAGAAGATCCCTGCTCATTTCAAACATGGCCTGAACATTCAGGCTCATGATTCTTTTCCAGGCCTTGTCTGGATATTCAGCCATCGGTGCACCCCAAGTGGTGCCAGCATTATTCACCAGAATATCAAGCTGACTTTCCCTTGCCTTGATCTCATCTGACAATGCACGCGCGCCACCTTCGCTACCCAAATCAGCTGGAATACCAATACAGACACCGCCATTTTCAGAAAATCGCGACGACAAATCATTGGCAACCGTCTCGCATGCTTCAGCCTTTCTCGATGCCACATAAACCTTGGCGCCAGCCTCAACAAAACCACTAGCAATCATCAAACCAATACCGCTGGTTCCCCCCGTGACCAAGGCCACTTTTCCTTTTAGTGAGAATAAATTAACCATTTACGACAACCTCCTTTAGGCTCAAATGATTCAATGAAACACATTGCATAAACATAGAAAATAAAAACCGCCGCTAGCCTAAAGGCGATGTAACAAAATGCCAATAGAAAGCCTTAAGTTTTGTCCTTTAGCCTCAATTTTTGAATGGGAAAGCGCTGTCAATTAATGCTATACTTTCGCCAGTTTTTTACTTTGAATTGAAGACCTTAGCTGCACAACCCAAGAAATTACCATAGGTTCTTGAGGACAAAACCAGAAGATGCAAGCAAGTCTTTTTCACACACGGACAAAACCCCTTATACCTCACATTCAACACACTGTTTTCAAAACACTGTTTTTAAAACGCGGGCTTGAAGGGTGGAGTGTTAGGTTGATTTACGCTTTCATAATTGGATTAGAGCAAGCATGACTAAAAAAACCGAGAAAAACATTGACCAACTTTTCATCACTGCTGAAAAACTTGCAAAGGATTTCTCCATCTTCCCCAAAAAGGACAACCTCAGTATCGATCACCACATCAGTGGACTGCTCAGTGAAGCTGCGATTGATCACAGATTAGAAGAACTTGAAAGACTCGATGTTGATGAGTACATCGAACAAGTTGTACTGCCAACAGAATCACAAGCTCGTCCAAGTACTAAAAATATTATTCATCAGTTGGGTTACCGAATTATTAATGAACAATCCAACGGACCTTTCTATACCGCAGAAGCTGAAGTGGATTTTGGAAACAGTTTTCGTCGCATTGGTTTCATCTGTCAGGATCGCAGTAGCAACAATGGCGCATGGATGCCGGAACATCATCTCGCTGCTTGTAAAGCGATTAATAAATACTCTGCTCTTTCCATTCCCGTTGTTGGTCTAGTTGATACCCCTGGGGCAGATGCAGGTGAAGTTGCCAACCTTAACAATCAGGCACATACGATTTCACGTTTGCTTGCAGAATTTGCCAATGCTGATGTTCCTTCCGTAGGTATCATTGTTGGTGTTGGATATTCTGGTGGCGCAATTCCTTTAGTCACCACTAACCTGATTCTTTCTGTCAGGGATGGCATTTACAACACCATTCAACCGAAAGGTCTCGCAAGCATTGCAAGAAAATATAATCTTTCCTGGCAGGAATGTGCTAAATACGTAGGTGTTTCTCCTTTCGAGTTAACAAAACAGGGTTGCATTGATGGCATTATCGATTACGTGCCAGGTGAACAGGCAGACAAACTTGCAAACTTTCATAAAGCAATCGTTTCCAGCATTGTTTCGATTGAAAAAGGCGCGCAAAAATTTGTTCGCGAAAACCCTTATATCCTTGAACACTATCACGCCAGTATCCAACGCTATCTAAACCCAACACCTGAACGTCTTGCAATGGAAGGCAAAGATGGCCTTGCGCTTGCAGCAAACCCAACAGAACATTTGAATGTATTTGGTGTTGCCTACAAATACTTACGTTATCTTTCATTAAGAAAACGCATTCATTCAACGGCTGCTGATTACTATGGTCGCCTTTCAAAAATTGAAGTGCCTCAGGGTGAATTGCAGAAACGCCTGAATGACGAGAAGAAACGCGCATTCAATAGCTGGCTTCATAATCCAGACAAAATTATCTATGACGATGCACTAAGGAATGCCTGGAAGGATTATCTTTCCAAAAAGTCTGATTTAAATGAAGAACGTAGCGCCATTGGAAAATTCTTTTTTGGCGAACCAAAACGAAACTTCAAGGATGCGCGTTCAGAGTTATTCTTCCAATGCGGTCTTTTCCTCTACAACCGATGGAAAGGCAATTCACGTAGCAATTTCATTGCCTTAATGGATTACATCAAGAACTACCAGAACAATCTTTATCTGGTGAAGCGTGATGACTTTATCGACGCCTACGATTTTGCTTACGCCATTAACGAAGCAAAAACACCTATTCTTAAAGCACTAAAAGAAAGAATTGCTCAGGATGGCAAGACACGTCTTGATGATATCAATCCAAAAGATGCAACACCCGAACAGGCAAGCAAACATTTAGCTTATGCATTGAATAACATCATGACTTCTGGTGATTGCGTTTTCAAAAAAGCGGTAACAGACACCAATCAGTTAACACAGGAAACCCAGGAACTGATCAAGGATGACAATGCCTGCACATCAATAATTTGCAATCGAAAAGTGCTTGAGGAAGTGTGCAAGGAATATATCAAGACACGACAAATCGTTACTGAGCTGCCGCCCACTAACGAAATCACTATTCTGGATATTGTACTGCACGAAGAATTCCGTCACGGCTTCTTTGTGGAATGTCAGAACATCCTGATTTTTGACGCTGTTTACGAACACATCGTGAACAACCTGTTTGAAATTGCAAAAGAAGCTAAAGACAACAAGGTAATTTCTAAGGCCACCGTTCAGAAACTACTTAACAACGCACTGGATCATGCTGCGAATACAGCTAATGCTTTTGATTTAAACCAGAGTCACATTGGCACTAAGGAATTCACTAGCATTCTCAATGAACAATTCAGCGGCTGGATTAAATATTTTGTTGAACACCCTGATCGCGGAAGTTTTCTTTCAACGGTTGAGGAATGGCACAGCATCATTAATTCACAGATGTCTGATAGCCTCTTCGTGATTATTACTTTCTTCTTCGAAAAAGTGCTGCTCGAATATTATCAATCAGAGCAAAAAGGTAAGGAATACAAAGGTGTTATCAATCCCGTTCGTATTGGTCGACGAAAGGACTTCTGGAACCGCCTTAACATGGCATACCATGACTTGTTAATTAACAATGTGCTCAACAATGTTAAACGACAGAAACTCACTTCAACCGATGCCATCATTTCGCGCTTCCTGAACAATTTTGAAGAAACTAAAGCGAATTTAATTACCTCTGATCCTGTGAAATTTCCAGGCTTCAGGATTTCCGTTGAAGAAGCACTTGATAAAAATAAGATTCCTTGTGGCGTTATTACTGGTACTGCCACGTTTAAATCGGATAAACAAAACAGGAAAGTTGGTGTTCTGATTTCTAACGTAGACTTTCAAGCGGGTGCTTTTGATATGGCGAGCGCAGAAAAATTCTGCGACCTGCTGGTTGTCTGTACCAAAGAAAACCTTCCCGTTGTTTGTTTCGTTTCTTCAGGCGGCATGCAAACCAAAGAAGGCGCTGGTTCACTCTTCTCCATGGCCATTGTCAACGATCGCATTACCCGTTTCGTTCGCGACAACGATTTACCCATTCTGATTTTTGGTTATGGCGACTGTACGGGTGGAGCACAGGCAAGTTTTGTAACGCACCCACTTGTTCAGAATTATTATTTCTCAGGCACTAATATGCCTTTTGCTGGTCAAGTTGTTGTGCCAGCTTATCTACCAAGCACATCAACGCTTTCAAACTACTTATCTGTTCGCAAAGGTGCAATGAAAGGCTTGGTTAAACATCCTTTTGTTAACGACCTCGATGACCAACTTCGCGCTGTCGATGCAAACATTCCTGTTGCAGTCGATACGGTTGAAGAAGTCTTCGAACGTGTCATGGCAGGCTCTTATCATTCCACTGCTATTGAAGCAGAAGATCAGGAACAGGATAAGATTGCTCTCATGCGCCCTGTGAAGAAAACGCTGATACATGCTCGTGGCTGTACTGCGGTAAAACTGATTCGCAAGGCACAGGAAAACGATATCGATGTTGTGTTAATTCAATCTGACCCAGACATGCAAAGTGTTGCTGCCGAAATGTTACGCGACAACGACACCCTTATCTGCATTGGAGGAAATACCTCTGATGAAAGTTATTTGAATCCACACTCTGTTCTGCGTGTGGCTGAACATGAAAAAGTGGATTCACTTCATCCTGGCATCGGCTTCCTTTCAGAAAACGCTCAGTTCGCCAGTCTGTGTCATAACCATCAAATTAATTTCATTGGCCCATCTGTTTACAGTATGGAAATGATGGGCAACAAATCCAATGCGATTAACACAGCACTTGCATTGAACGTTCCAGTGGTGCCAGGTAGCCACGGTATTCTTACCAGTTCTGACAAAGCCGCCAGCGTTGCTGAAGAAATTGGTTACCCCGTTCTTCTAAAAGCAGTACACGGCGGTGGCGGAAAAGGTATTCAGGTTGTTGAGAGCCCAAGTGAAATTCATGAACTTTTCCATCGTATTTCAACGGAAGCAAAAAGCGCGTTCGGTAATGGCGATGTGTACATGGAAAAATATGTCACCTCCCTTCGTCACATCGAAGTGCAGCTAATTCGCGACAAATTCGGAAACACTAAAGTTCTCGGTTTGAGAGATTGTAGCGTGCAGAGAAATAACCAGAAGGTCATTGAGGAATCTGGATCAACCATGTTGCCAGACGAATTGAAACAAAACGCCTTCGACTACGCTGCTGCCATTGCAGATAAAGTTGAATACCTCGGCGCAGGTACCGTTGAATTTATTTACAACCTTGATGCCAACGCGCTTTATTTCATGGAAATGAATACCCGCTTACAGGTTGAACACCCTGTTACTGAAGCCACATCAGGCATTGATATTGTTAGCGCACAATTCAAGATTGCTTCTGGCGGTTCTATTGAAGACATCGAGCCTAAAGAAAAAGGTTTTGCCATCGAAGTTCGTGTTACTGCAGAAAAACTTGAAGTAGGTAGCAGTGGCCAAATCGATATCCTTCCCTTCCCTGGCACCATTAATAAATGCGTAATGCCAGAAAAGGATTACATTGAAATCATTTCCATGGCTGAAACAGGAAAAACCGTTTCGCCTTTCTACGACAGCTTGATTGCACAGATTATCTGTTACGGAAAAAATCGTGAGGATTGCGCCAAGAAACTGATTGCCTATCTCAAAGAATGCACCATTCACGGCATCTGCACCAACATTCCTTTGCTAATCAACATTCTTGAAGACGAAACCTTCAGAAAAGGCATTTACGATACTACTTATCTTCCAAAACTGCTGGCACGCATTGATAAAGAAGCCATCATTGCAGAAACAGAAAAATATGCAGGTCTTGATAAGGCTGGCGTCGATACCGATGCCATCAAGATTGAAGACAGTGATGAGCTAAAAGTACTTTCACCTTCAACAGGCATCTTCTACACAAGCTCTTCTCCTTCAGAGCCAGACTTCGTGAAAGCAGGCGATATCATCGATTTGAATAAAACAGTGTGTCTACTTGAAGCTATGAAAATCTTTACACCACTCAAGTTGAAATCCTTCAACAAAGGAAAATCACATCTTTATCCTGATGGAAAATACAGGGTTGAGCGTGTAAATAACGAAAGCGGCACACAGGTTTCTACTGGTGATTTGTTGTTTGTGATAAAACCAGTTTAGTTTTAGCTAACTACCCCCAAATAAAAAAGCCCTTAGATAAATTATCTAAGGGCTTTTTTATTATCATTTCAAATACTCAGAATAATGATAACGACAGGTAATAATCGCTAGCTCTTCTCCATTCACGGAAAATCCTCATAATTTCCAACTACCGCTCACTGACAACAATATACAAAAGTAAATATTAAGTGCGGTTTAATTCTCGTATGGAACAGACTCTGTAAATTGGGGTGTTATGCTTCTTTACCCTTTTCGCAAATACAAAAAACACTCAAACCAAACAGGCGATTGAATCTAAATAATGTTTTTCTCTCTAACAAATGAATCAAAATTAATAGTTTATTTATAATTTCCGGGTAGTTTTTTAAATCACTCTTCGCCTGAAAGTTTTCTCTTTTGGAACGAATAAACCCTATACCGCGGACTATTGCGATCAGGGGAAACAAGATGCCAAAAAAGTAACGACTCTTGACAGGTGTTAAGCCGGCCTGCTTGACAAGACTCTCCACCTCCGAGAGGGTGTAACGACGATAATGCTCCAGAAAGACATCGTGTCCTGACCAGAGAAATTGAAACGCTGGCACAGTAATAAAGACGCGCCCTCCTTCATCCATGCTATCCACATAGCTTTTTAACAAAGCTAAATCATCCTCGACATGCTCCAATACATCCATTATCAGAATAAGATTTTGTGTGGTTTTATTCTGCCCCCTAACAAACTTTACCAGCTTGCCATTGTATCTCTCTTCCCTTTCTTCATCGTAATTCGGATCAACACAAACAGCACTTTGGGCAATACCCGCATCAAGCAACTGTTTGGAAAATATTCCAGAACCAGCCCCAACATCCAGAACTTCGTCAACCTTTGAAGGGCCGATAAACACTTTCATTGCCTGGCCTTTTGCAAGGTAATACCAGTGCTTGTATATACTTTCACCTAAAATACTTTCTTCTTTTAAATCCACAAATCTACCTTACGATAATGAATGAACAGCGTAGCTTTAATTAGACTCACGATATACCCAGAATTTATTGAGCAAATATCCTTGAACAGCGATATAAAAAACAACTAGCGCTAATGAAACCCGAGGCGTTAGTGCCAATGTATGAATAATTGCGAATAAAACTAGCTGACTGAGTAAAAGTGTTGATAAGGAGGCAATTATAAAACGAATAAAATTATTTTTTGTCATAGGCTTATTAAAAGTGGCTTTTGAGTGTCCATAAAACGAGACGCACACAGCACACATATAACCAATGGTATTCCCTACATACAC
Source organism: Pseudomonadales bacterium (assembly GCA_040235395.1). GTDB lineage: Bacteria > Pseudomonadota > Gammaproteobacteria > Pseudomonadales > JBECKS01 > JBECKS01. The sequence continues at coordinate 37,995 of JBECKS010000069.1, forward strand.
AGGAAAAGATAGCCACTCTACAGCAACAACAGCGACTATATAGTGAGTTACCGTAGCTACTCCGCCCACCATACAGAAAAAAAACAACTCACGAAGAACTTTTCTACTAATCAAGATTAACCTCCAGGTAAACTTCTTATACGGGCTATTTTTTTATCCTGGTCGACATAGGAGTCTACCACTTTCCCTTCACCATCAGGCAGCACTATTAACCCCTTAAAACAATGCTCCCACAGGCTTGCGATACCTACCTGCGATTGTCACAATAGGCAGCAAGCTGTGACTTATAAGCCAAACCAGGATTTCCCAAGGAAGCAGGGCCATGTCCCTTCAGTCAAAACAAACCTATCCTATTTCATGAACGAGATAAAATCCCTAAAAGCCATTGAAAACACCGAGAGGCAGAAGCTTCTTTCTCTGGTGATTCCTGTCTATAACGAAGTGGAAGTGCTGCCACTTATGTACGAACGCCTAAGCAAGGTACTTCAGCAAATGGACATGCAGTATGAAATCATTCTCATAGATGATGGCAGCAACGATGGTAGTGCCGAACTCATGGCCGAACTTGCCAATACCAAGTGTGAAGTAAAGGTTATCTGGCTGAGCCGTAATTTCGGAAAAGAAGCCGCCATGACTGCTGGTCTCCAACATGCAAAAGGTGATGCCACCATTGTTATCGATGCTGACTTACAGGATCCGCCTGAATTGATTCCCGACATGGTAGAGGAATGGATGAAAGGCGCTGATGTGGTGAGCATGCGTCGCCGTACACGTGCAGGCGAAAGCTGGTTTAAACGCTCTTCAGCAAGCCTTTTTTACCGCCTGCTCAATAGCATTAGTCGTGTGGAAATCCCCCCAGACACAGGAGATTTCAGGTTGATGAGTCGTCTGGCACTGGACGCACTGAATCAGTTACCTGAAAGAAACCGGTATATGAAGGGATTATTTGCCTGGATTGGAATGCCTACCAAGGTCATCTTCTATGATCGTGATATCCGGGCAGCGGGAAGTACTCAATGGAAGGTTTTCGGCCTCTTTGGTTTGGCTTTTGAAGGCATTACCTCTTTTTCAACAGCTCCCTTGCGTTGGGTAATTAGCCTTGGGTTTGTTGCCGCCTTCTTTGGCGCTGCATTCGGATTATGGATAGTATTAAAAGCCATTGTGGCTGGTGACCCTGTACCCGGCTATCCATCACTGATGGCAATTATTACATTTCTTGGCGGCGTCCAACTGGTAACAGTCGGTTTGGTTGGACAATATGTCGGCAAGACTTATGAGGAAGTAAAGCAAAGACCAATTTATTTAATCAGAGAGATTTCAGGTGGTTTAACAAAGCCCGCTTCTGATGAACAAAATGTCTAGCGCCTTGAGAAAATCCACCTTCCCAAAACAAAAATAATATACCACCTTCAAAGGTGTTAACAGATTAAGAAAAACATAAGTAAATATTTCTCCTAATAAAAATGAAACTAGAATTTTCACAACAACAAAAAGCAGAATTTCTACTATTTCTCGGAATAGCCTTTCTCTTTATGTACCCAATCATCCATGCTGATTTTTATTTTCGAGATGATTTTCAGAGGGCATTATTAGGTTATGCAGGCTGGGAAGGACACGGGCGCCCTTTAGCTTCAATAGTTCAAATTATAATTTCAGCAAGCACACCAAAAGGTTTGTTAGACGTTGCGCCACTCACCCAAATCCTTTCATGTTTTTCTCTAGCCTTTATGGCTTTCCTATTTAATGAGCATTTTAAACCCATAAAGGGACAAAATTTTTGGTTTGTTTCTGTTTTGCTAATGCTAAATCCGTTTTATCTGGAATGTTTTTCCTATCGTTTTGACGCTTTTGGTATGGCACTCAGCCTGTTATTTGTAGTGTTTGCTTTTTGCAAACCGATAACAAACTGGTATGGATCCAGAGCATCAATCTTGTGGTTAATAGGCTCGCTATCCCTCTATCAAACCAGCATCAACCTGTTCATTGCACTAACCGCCATAGAAGTAGTTATTTTATCAGATTCAAATAACCTGAAAGAGCAGTTAAACCTTATATTCACCCGTGTTAAACAATTTTCCATAGCCTTCGTGCTTTATTTTTTCACAATAGGCCAGATACTAACGCTTTCCAGCGCTAATAGTCGCAAAGGCCTTTTAGCACTAGACAGTAACCTATTCCATAATTTATTGGATAACATCTCTCAATATTATGAATTTTCTTCTTATGTTTTTACAAATACGAATTTATTTTACTTCACAATATTAATGTTGTTTTGTTGTTTCCATTATATTCCCAGGTTTCGAAACCTTACGCCGGAACAAAAAAAGTTTTCCCTATTCGCTATAGCAATCGCTTTGATTATCTATTTAGTTTCCATAGCCGGTCCCTTTTTAATTTTGCAGAATCCTGTTGTAAACCCAAGAACCATACCAAGCATTTATGTTTTGCCCTCACTGCTTATAGCCCTTTCTATTTGCTCAGGTAAAAAGTTTTCCACGGTATGGCTACTACCCATAATTATTTCGATAGCCATTAGTTATCAATTTGGTTCAGCCATGAAAAGCCAGCGTGATTTTGAGAAACAAATCGTCACAATGGTTCATTACGACCTTCTTAAGGAAAATCTAACTGAAGATCCTCTCTTTGTTTTGGGATCGTTTCCCAGAGCACCCCATTCTGAAATCGCAGCCAGATCCCAACCACTCGTTTCTTTTCTCTCCAAACCACTCATCCGCTGGCAGGCAGAGAGTTTTTTTAGCGGGCAAGGTATTTCAAATACAGAATTCCACTGGAGCTTCCAGTTTGCAAAAATAGAAGATGAGTTAAATTCAACAGTTTGCGAGAGCGGCAAGCTGGATTCAGTGGCTGACAATCCTCTTTACGCCATTTATAAAGGTGAGGAAAAGGTTTTCGTATTACTTTCTACTAATAGAGAAACTTACTGCAGCGGCATTTAAAGTGCCTTAGATTGCTGGGACTAAAAAGCTACTTAGCCCCAGTAAGATCCATTTCCTCAATAATCAATTCCGCGCCAAAGTTAGTGGGATGATCATCATCCAGATAAAGTGCTTTTCCATCTTTCACCGCAGGGCACCACTCCTCATTGCATAAGCTTTTGGCTGGATAAACCGCAATCAGGTTTTCATCGTAAGGCAATGTATCTAATCGCTTTATAATGTCGGCATTTCTGGCAAGGTAATATTCCATAGGTATGGATTTCTCCAGGTCGATCATGGTGCCTTCAGAAAATATCGTTGCTGGCATAATCGCTTTCCTGAACTCAACAGGCAGTTCCGGCATGGGGTACATGACATAAACCGTTTTCCCTGCCTTTCGTAAATGCTTGATTGTTTCTACAAAACTACTCCAATAAAGTTCTCTTGCTGCTTCAGCTGAAGCCTCACGTGACTCCTTAACAAAAAGGACATTAGGATCGATATTCGGTAACACGGGATAGGTGTAAAGATGATCACCATATAGATACATGCTATGACGATACGTCAGGAAAACATTTTTTATTCGCTTGTCATTTTCCACCAACTCCAGAGCCTTCCTGAACCATTCCGTGCAACCGGGCATCAACATTTCATAAAGCAGGGAGGAAGGACAAAAACTAAAACTGAGTTGCTTTACACCAATATTTTTTTCTTCCAGCTTCTTCGCTAAGGCAAAAGATGTTTCTACAGCATGACTGTCACCTAACACAGCCCACTCAACATTTTCGCCAAAAAACTCACAACTTTCTTCAGGCTTTAGGTAATCCAAACCACGCGTATGACACTTCCCTCTTTTCTCGCTGTATTTGATGGAGTCGGCATAATCATTATTTTTAAAACGCCATTTATAGCCTTTGAAATATTGCCCTGCTGCGCCCAGCACAACCAGCATCATGATTGACGCGAATGCCATGGTAAAAATCTGCTTTCTTGAAAACCTTTTCATGTCTCTGAAAGGCGCCTCTATAAAACGCCATGTTAAATAACCCAAGGCAATGGAAAGAAAGATTGCAGCCATAAATATTTCAAAACTGGGTTCGCCGATGGTTTGCAGACGCAGAAAAGCGTAAATAGGGTGATGCCAGAGATAAATGGAGTAGGACATCAAACCAAGCTGAACCACAGGCCGCGTTGAGATTAACTGAGATACTTTTACCGAGGCATTACCAAATACAACAATAAAGCAGGTACCGAAAACAGGAATTAAGGTAACAAGACTGGGATATAAGGTGTAACCATCGAAATAAGCCACTGAAAAAATAATCATCAGTAAGCCAAGTACACACATCGCCTCTCTTAACCAGTATGGATAATCTTTTTTATCCAAAGCCCAGAGCGCAATCAGGGATCCAAATAACAACTCCCACACCCGACTCAAGGTATCGTAATAATTAACTTCATTCTCTCCTTGCGTCGCAAGAAACTGTGCATAAGCCAATGACACAAGGGCAATGGCAAGCACCCCAAATGAAAGCCATCTTTTCGCATAGGCCACCATGG
>JBECKS010000117.1:0-4792 GCA_040235395.1 Pseudomonadales bacterium
GCTTTAAAAATATCTTTCTCAGAAGGCTCAAATTTTCCTAATTTATGAATCTCATGGGCAAAAACATTCAATAACACTTCTGAATCAGAAACCGTGTTGATGTGACGCAAGTCTGCCTTGAAAACACCACGACGCAGTTCTTCAGTATTGGTGAGATTACCATTATGCGCGAGCGTAATACCGTAGGGAGAGTTCACATAAAAGGGTTGTGCTTCAGCAGGGCTTGACGAACCTGCTGTTGGATAACGTACATGACCTATTCCCATATTCCCTGTAAGGCGCAACATATGCCTTGAACGAAAGACATCCCGGACGGCACCATTAGACTTTCTCAGGAATAATCTGTTTTTGTCACAGGTGGCGATACCCGCAGCATCCTGCCCTCGATGCTGAAGAACGGTCAAGGCATCATAGATACTCTGATTAACACTTGAATGACCGACAATACCAACAATACCGCACATGAAAACATCCCCAATTAGCTATAAATAAAAAGTAGCTATAAATGAAAAAGAGCTAACACTTAAGGTCAGGCGAGATTGATTCCCTTAATGAATTGAACGAGCGAATCAATGGCTAGCATGACAGAATTCTTGAAAGCAGAAAACACGGGAATCAGCTTCGATTCATGCCACCAAATATCCTGACTGAAATCGATAATCAAAGGTACAAAGGTAAGCAATAACACCACAATCACAACACCTCTGATTAAACCAAACACACCCCCCAGCGCCCGGTCACTACTGGTCAAACCTGTCACCCTCACTAACTCCAACATAATCCGTTGAACCAGACCACCCACCAGAATAGTACTAACAAATAACAAGCCCCAGGCGAGCGGCGCTCTGATGGATGGCACCTCACTCATCACAGACTTGAGAACGTGATCCAATGCAGGCCAAAAAGACTGAGCAATAATATAGCCAATAATCCAGGTAATCAGAGATAGCACTTCCTTGAACATGCCTCTCATGAAACCGAATGCGGATGAAAAAATCAGGATTGCAATGAACAGGAAGTCTATCCAGGACATGTCATATCCTCAGGGAAGCTCTTATATGAAATGCACTATGCATATAAGTCATCACTGATAGGGCACAATAATGGAGGCAAGCCCATTAAACTGACTTTCCAGCTTGCCTTTTATTTCCTCTGCCACACCCTTATCAAGACTGACCCCTGCAAAGACCCTTGATACTGACTTCCCATCTTTCATGAAAGTCTTTATGTAGGCATGGAAACCAGCATTCAATAATTCGTCCCGAAGCTTTTGCGCCCGTTCTGCTTCTTCAAAACTGCCCACCTGAACTGCCCATGCCTGTTTCAGATCATCCTGTTTCGAAAAACGTGATGCTAAAGCTGAGTTCTCAGCTAGCTCGGAAAGCAGTCGTGTGGTCATTTCACTGGCATTAAAATCCTCAATGATACTAGGCTCTTCCGCCTCCAACTGACTATCGTTAGTGGCATCTTCAGGCAGACTCGCTTTAACTTTCTCTTCAATGGCATTGATATGACCATCTCCAAGCTCAGCAATCTCTCCGGCCATATCTTCTGCATCCTTAAAGTTAGGTGCGAGCTTGGCACTTCTACCCAGGGGCTCTTCATCCAGAGCGAAGGGGTTTCTACCATCATAAAAAGGCGGGATAAAAATAATCGCTAGACACAGCAGCACAAGACTACCGACCAGACGTTCTTTGGTTTTCTGCTCCACTACTTTGCTCCGCTTTTGTCAGCGTTTGTCTCATAAAACAAGGTAAGAATTCTAACGACTAATACAGGATATACCAAGGGCATGAGCATCTAAGAAGCCACATCAAAACGATTTTATTAAACCTTTGCTTTCCATCAACATCATTGATGGGCCAACAGTAAAAAATGAGCCAAATACCAATAAACTTGTCATTCCATGATCAGCTTCCAAAGCCCAAGCCATAGCCTGCTCTACATTAGAAAATCCAAGCACCTTGGCATCTGGACTATTCTGCTTAATCAGTTTTTCCAGCTCACTCGACTGAGTAGAACGCTCACTATCGAGGGTACAAAGCAGCCAAAGATCGACCACATCATCTAGCTCCGCGAGAATGCCTTTAATATCTTTATCTTTCATCACGCCAAAAACAGCCATCACCTTCCCAAGCCCTTGTTGTTTTTCCAAATCTGCTAATTGATGTCTGAAAAAAGCCGCACCTGCGGGGTTGTGAGTCAAATCAAAAATCACCCTCTCCAGAGTTGACGTAGAGTCTGTCTTATTTACCAGTTCAACTATCTGGAAACGCCCAATAAGATCTGTTTGATAACAGACCTGCTCTAAAAGAGAAGCATTCATCGATATTGATGTTTTTTGACAGAGCAGAGCGAAAGCCTGCAAGGAAGTAAGAATATTCTCTGGCGATAACAATAATTTATTGCTTTCGAGTTCCAGTACCGTTTCATTTTCTACAACTGGATTTTCAAACCTGAAAAGAAGTTTCGATGGTGCACTTTCTTCAAGAAAAAAATGTTCGTTTCTGAAATAAGCCTTTGCTTTTATGCTGGCGAGATAAGGCTTCAGGTTTTCAGGTGGATTGCTATCGCCAATAACAACTGGCCTTAGTGACCTTGCAATACCTGCTTTCTCAATTGCCACTTGTTCCCGCGTATTACCTAACCAGGATTCATGATCCAGACCAATACTGCTAATCACAGAAACATCCGCATCAACGATGTTTACTGCATCAAGGCGACCGCCCAGACCTACTTCTAGAATAATCAGATCAAGTGCTGTTTTCTGAAACACAAGCAAAGTAGCCAGTGTTGTGTATTCAAAAAAGCTTAAGCTAACAGGATTGGATAAACCGTCGATTGTTTTTTCAATTTCCTGAAAGCATTCGATCAATAGTTCATCAGTTACCATGATGCCGTTAATACGGATTCGCTCATTAAATCGAAAAAGATGCGGGGAAGTATAAAGACCAACATTAAGCCCATGAGCCTGAGCAAAAGCAGACAACAACTCGACACAGGAACCCTTGCCATTGGTGCCTGCAACTGAAACAACTGGACATGAAAACTCGAGGCAATTCAGGGATCTGGCAATCGCTGAAATCCTTTCAAGACCTAATTCAATTTCCTGAGGATGGATTGCTTCGATTTTTTTCAGCCATTGCTGTAGTTCGACAGACTCCAGTACTTGCATATGCTATTGGCTATAAAGAGAATGCATCAAAAGGAAATCAAACTGCATCCATGGCCTGACGAATTTCTGATAAAACAGAACCCAAGGCTTTCTGTATGCTTTCTTTAGAACCTGACGCACACTGATCAACCAGTTTACTTCCTACCACAACGCCATCAGCCACTTTCGATAGTTGAGCAGCAGACTTTCCATCCTTAATGCCAAAACCAACATTGATAGGCAACTTACTAACAGAACGAATTTCGGAAATCTTTTTCTCTACTTCGGCAACATCAAGATGCCCTGCTCCCGTTACGCCTTTCAAAGAAACATAATAAAGAAAACCACTTGCCTGAGAATTAATCAGAGCAATTCTTTCTTTAGTAGTTGTAGGTGCAATCAGGAAAATCAGATCCAGGCCATGTTGTTTAAGACATGCTTTTAACTCTGTTGCTTCTTCTGGAGGCAAATCCACAATCAACAATGCATCAACACCGGCCTCTGCCGCATCACGGGAAAATTTTTCATAACCATATACTTCAACAGGATTCAGATAACCCATTAAGACAACAGGCGTTTCATTATCCTGTTTACGAAATGCTGAAACAGTATTCAAAATATCCATGGTAGATAATTTGTGTTTGAGCGCGCGTTCATGTCCAAGTTGATTACTTGGGCCATCAGCCATGGGATCGGAAAAAGGCATTCCCAATTCAATAATGGATGCACCCTTGCATACCAGCTCAACCATAAAATCCAGTGTCATGGAAATTTCAGGGTCGCCCGCCACAATATAAGGAACAAGCGCTTTTCTTTTTTGAGATTTTAATTCTTCAAAACGTTTCGAAAGACGAACACTCATTTAACTTCTCTCTATTACTTTTTCGCGTTGCTATCTATTACTTTTTCGCATTGCTATATCTTGATGCCATCAATTGCGGCAACTGTATGAATATCCTTATCTCCGCGACCTGAAAGGTTCACGATAATGGATTGTTCTGGTTTCATACTCGCTGCAAGCTTTCTTGCATATGCCAAGGCGTGACTTGATTCCAGTGCAGGCATAATACCTTCAACACGATTCAATTCCCTGAATGCCGACAGCGCTTCTTCATCGGTTGCAGAAACATAATGTGCACGACCAATATCGTTTAACCATGAATGCTCAGGACCCACACCAGGGTAATCCAAACCTGCTGAAACCGAATGGGTATCCATAATCTGACCATTCTCATCTGACATTAGATAGGTTCTATTACCATGCAACACCCCCGTCCCACCTGCGCTGATAGGCGCAGCATGTTCACCTGTTTCAATGCCATGACCGCCCGCTTCCACGCCATACATAGCAACACCTTCGTCTTCAAGAAAAGGATGAAACAAACCTATGGCATTTGAACCACCACCAACACAGGCTACCAGTGCATCAGGAAGACTGCCTTGTTGCTCAAGAATCTGCTTTCGTGCTTCTCGACCAATCACTGATTGAAATTCCCTGACCAGCAAAGGATAAGGATGGGGCCCTGCAGCAGTGCCAATGATGTAATAAGTATTATCAACGTTGGTTACCCAGTCTCGCATGGCTTCATTCATAGCGTCTTTAAGAGTTTTTGAACCAGACGTAACAGGAATAACTGT
>JBECKS010000223.1:0-4702 GCA_040235395.1 Pseudomonadales bacterium
CCTTGTGTTTGCCAGTGATGAAGGATGAGAACTTTCGCGGGGCAGGCATTTTTTGCTTACTTTTTGTTGCCACAAAAAGTGAGTCGCCTATAAAAGGCGAAAAGGGATACTCGTATCAGCAAGATAATGAGTAATAAAAAGATATTAAAATCACGAGGCAGGGCATGGTGGGGGTGCTACAAGTGAGTCGCCTACATAAAGGAGAAATAGATGTTGTTAAGCACGAAAATTTAAGCAATTAGCAAATAGTAATATTCCGTCATTCCCGCGAAAGCGGGAATCCAGAGTTTACACTAATGGATTCCGGAGAGCCTGCCCCGCGAAGCGTATTGGGTATATTTACTTTGTAAATTCCGGAATGACAGACTGAAAGAAGGTGTTCCTCACACACCAACTCCATGTAAACTTATTAAAAATCCAAAACTAAAATCCCAATCGTGACAAACAGCGAATCCCCAAACGAACACGTGCAATCTTTGCTTGCGAATCTCACCGCCCATCCAGGTGTTTACCGCATGCTCAACGCCAATAAAGAAGTGATTTATGTCGGCAAGGCAAAAAATCTCAAGAATCGCGTGCGTTCCTATTTCGTAAAAAATCACGACCAAATCAAAACAAGAATTCTGGTTTCTCAAATTACTGATATTGAAATCACCGTTACCCAAAGTGAAACCGAAGCACTGTTACTCGAACAAAGCCTTATTAAGAAGTATCGCCCAGCCTACAACGTTGATCTACGCGATGATCGTTCTTATCCCTTCATACATTTATCTAATCATAAGGATTACCCGCGTATTTCCTTTTACCGCGGATTAAATAATAAAAAAGTAAACGGAAAACTCTTCGGTCCTTATCCCAGTGCGGGTGCAGTGAGGGAAACACTTAACCTCATGCAAAAGGTTTTTAAAATTCGTCAGTGCGATGATGTATTTTTCAAAAATCGTTCACGTCCGTGTTTGCAATATCAAATTGGACGATGCAGCGGGCCCTGTGTGGGCAGGATTACCGAAGAGGAGTATCAACAGGATTTACAACATACCTTGTTATTTCTTGAGGGAAAATCTCACGATGTTAATAAAATGCTCGGTGATAAAATGGAACACGCTGCCGAGCAACAGGATTACGAGCTTGCAGCAAAATATCGTGATCAAATCGTTGCAGTAAGAAAAGTTCAGGAACAACAACACGTTTTTAAAGAAGGCGATTACGGTGATGTAGATGTGATTGCTGCGCACGTTCAACCGGGTGGTGCCTGCGTGCATGTATTGTTTATTGAAGGCGGTCGTGTATTGGGTGGTAAGAATTATTTTCCAAAACTGAAACAGGATTGGAATGAAGAAAACCTGCTCGCTACATTCTTACCGCAGTTTTATCTTTCATCCAACGTGCAACGAAAACTTCCAAAAACCATTTTGCTTTCTCACGAACCTGAATCATGGGACGGTGAAGAAAAGGGCACGCAAGCAGTTGTTGATGCCATTGAACAACATTTCCATCACAAGTTAGCAACGCAAACGAAAACGCGCGGCCATAAAGCGGCCTGGCAAAAACTGGCTGCAAAAAATGCACAGCAGGCATTGAGTGCTTATCTTTCCAATAAACTCAACATGATGCAGCGTTTGGAACAACTTCAAACGGCGCTTGAACTGAATGCATTGCCTGAACGATTAGAGTGTTACGACATCAGTCACACCATGGGCGAACAAACCGTTGCGTCTTGCGTAGTATTTAATCAGGAAGGCCCCAATAAAAATGAATATCGTAAATTCAATATTGAAGGTATTACACAGGGCGATGATTACGCTGCCATGAAACAAGTGCTTGAACGAAGATTCACGCGTTTGAAAAAAGGTGAGGGCAAAATTCCAGATGTGGTGTTTATTGATGGCGGTAAAGGTCAGCTCAGGCAAGCGAAAGAAGTATTAGAAGAACTTCAGGTAGATGGCGTTGAACTCATCGGTGTGGCTAAAGGCACAACACGAAAGGCGGGGCTTGAAAGCCTGTGGCGCTATGATGAAAACGAGAAGCCTAAAGAGATTGTGATTGCTCCCGATGCGCCAGCTCTGCATTTAATCCAGCATATTCGAGATGAATCCCATCGCTTTGCCATTTCCGGTCATCGCGCCAAGCGGGGCAAAAAGCTCAACGAGTCGCCCTTACAAAGTATTCCAGGGCTTGGCCCCAAGCGCAGAAAAGCGCTTCTCAATTTTTTTGGTGGCTGGCGAGAGGTGAGTGCAGCCAGTGCTGATGAGCTGGCAAAAGTGCAGGGCATTAGTCCCCAGTTAGCCGAAGAGATTTATCAACATTTACATAGCGGATAAATTGCACAATATTGATTCATAAAGCAAAATTACCCCCCGATTAGAAGGAAAGCGTTTTGACTCACCCCGTGTATACCATTCCCAACTTCATCACCTTCGCACGTATCCTTTTGATACCCGTGTTTGTTGGGATTTTCTATTTGCCTTATCACTGGAGCCATATCGCAGGTGCCGCTATCTTTGCCATTGCAGGTGCTACAGACTGGATTGACGGCTATCTGGCTAGAAGACTCAACCAAACCACCAAGCTCGGAGCCTTCCTTGACCCAGTTGCCGATAAACTCATGGTGGTGGTTGCCATCGTGTTACTGGTTGAAGTGCATGCCAACCCCTGGCTTGCCGTGCCATCACTCGTAATAGTGGGCAGGGAAGTGGCCGTTTCAGCGCTCAGGGAGTGGATGGCGGAAATCGGCGCTCGCGCCACCGTCGCTGTTTCCATGATTGGCAAAGTAAAAACCACCGTACAGATCATTTCCATCACATTATTGCTTGCCTATCGTGGGGGCTTTGATGACCCAATCGTTGTCGTCGCATTTAGCCTTTATTACCTTGCCGCCACCCTCACACTTTGGTCGATGTTGCTATATATAAGAGCCGCGTGGCCTTACCTTACTTCAGCCGACGATGAACAAAATTAAAACAAGCTAAGCCATTGTTTTGATTACACAGTTTCGATTGACACCTTAGGCACCTTGGGTAGAATAGCGCCCTCTCGAAACGGGCTGAATTAACTGGGTTGAGAGAGAAAATCCCGTCATGCCAAACTTGATTTGGCATCCAGAAAGACTGGATTCCAGCCTTCGCTGGAATGACAAAAGGTTAATTGCGAGAATAGGTTTACCTAATTCTCGAAAAGGTTTTCATCTTAGCTCAGCTGGGTGAGGCCAAGCGGTAGCGAAACACTGTTTCGCGCTTGGACCGAACGACACCAATCTGTGATTGGTGGCTGGGATGAGCACGACCGCGAAGGAGACGTGCTCTACCGTTTAAATCAAGATGTAAACTAGGCAAGTAGAGTCAAAAATTTAAAGTATTTGCGGGAATAGCTCAGCTGGTAGAGCACGACCTTGCCAAGGTCGGGGTCGCGAGTTCGAATCTCGTTTCCCGCTCCAAATTTAAAAGCCTCGGTTTTGCAAAGAGTCGAGGCTTTTTAGTTTTAGAGGCAACAAGCTCAGGAATTTGGCGGGTTAGCAAAATGGTTATGCAGTGGATTGCAAATCCATCTATGCCGGTTCGATTCCGGCACCCGCCTCCATTTTGTCATCCTTAACAGAAGTCAAGAAATTGCCATTTGTGGAGATGCCTGAAGTATTAATAGCACCGCTGCTGCAAACCTTTGTCACAAGTGCTCAAATTTAACGAATCCAGAATGATTCTGTGTCAAAGAGTGTAACAAATGGTCGATAAGCCGGATGATAACAACGCAACAAGAAGAGGAGAGGAAGCTAAAACCCATTTTCGATCAGATCGCGTTATTTTATTGAATGGTAAATTCTACTTTATGACTCGCGAAAATACCCAGGAAGGCCCATTCGATACGCGACTTGATGCAGAACGTGAACTTATGCTCTATATCAGACACGCGAATGACCCTCACCGGATTAAAAAAAGTTAATTTTTCAAGGAAGGATGATTTAGTTTAAATCCACTCATTAGCCCGGGTGGTGAAATGATGGGCAGGAGCCCGAATGCCGCGAGAGGCACGACGCCGGGAGCGGCTGGTAGACTGCAGCTCGAAGAGCTGCCAAGTAGGTGAACCAAACATCTACTATAAAAATAATTCCCCCTTAGCCCGGGTGGTGAAATTGGTAGACGAAGCGCAGGAAGCGCAAGTGTCGCGGAGGGCAGGAGCCCGAGAGCGACCACGAGAACTGGCCGAAGGCCAGCGTCATAAAGGAAAGATGAATTTGTTAAAATCCACTCATTAGCCCGGGTGGTGAAATTGGTAGACACGAGGGACTTAAAATCCCTTGGCCATTGCGGCCGTGCCGGTTCGATTCCGGCCCCGGGCCCCAACCTAAGGTTTCAGCAAGTTCAGAGCGTTTCAAAAAACCTTTAAAAACAGCAAGTTAACAAGGGTTTTTGTTTCCTGAGGTTCATAACATTTCATAGCATTTCACCCCCTATAGTGCTACATTTGTGCTACAAATTAACCTGCTTAGACCGTGTAGCACCATGCCTCTCAATTCGATTCAGATCAAGAATATCAAGCCAGACCCTGAGAAAGACCAGTGGTTTAGTGACCAGCATGGCCTAAGGCTTCTGGTCAGGCGTCAAGGCGGTAAGTATTGGCGCCTAAAATACAGCTTTCGAGGTAAACAGAAAACCTTGGCCTTGGGGGTGTTTCCGGATGTGTCACTTAAGGATGCTCGAGAAGAAAC
>JBECKS010000006.1:0-18698 GCA_040235395.1 Pseudomonadales bacterium
AGTTCTATTTCCTTTGAGTCGGGAATGGTATTCAGGGCGAAATACCCATAAGCCTCGGGTGACAGTATGTAACCCTTTCTCTCAGGTGGAGGAGTTTCAGACTGGGTCAGCTCAACGAGCAACGAATAATCTTCGCTCTGGCTAATATGGTAATCGCCTTTCACATGTCGATTATTCACTGGCCATGGCAGTTTAGTCGTCATATAAATGCCATAGTCATAAACACTGTCAGTGGGTGTGACTTCCGCACTACTGATCATGTGGCCCCAATCCGGGTAAGACTCACCATCAAGCAGCATAGCAATAAAAGTACGGATATCTTCCATTTCGAAACGAGCGATTACCTTGAAGGTCTTGAGCCGGGAAGTCTCAGTGTGAGCCCTGAAAACCTCAATGCCATCCTTGTTCTTGACTCTCACCCACTTTGCATCCTCATCTGCTAGCACAGGCAGAGTAAACACCAGCATCAAAAACATCATCACAATTCGCATTCATCTCTCCTTTTCAATTCAGCTATCCTTTTATACCAACCATGATTACATAGCCTGTCCTGTTTTTTCATGAATGATTATCTTAATCACTCATGCAGATTTTAGTTAAGTGACAAAATGAAACTTCCTAAGGTGGGCATTACTCTTAAAAAGACCAAACAAGAGGAATCACGGTCAAGGTTATCGCAGCCACAACAAGACTCATGGGAAAACCAATTCGCAAATAGTCCTTAAAAGTGTAACCACCAGGCCCCATTACCATCAGGTTTGTCTGGTAACCCAAAGGGGTCATGAAACTTGCTGAAGCAGCAAACATCACCGCCACAATATAAGGCATGGCATTCACACCAAGGTGCTCAGACACACCCATTGCAATGGGAAAAACCAGCACAGCTGCCGCGTTATTGGTAATGACTTCGGTGAATAAAGCCGTGAGTAAATACACCATCACCAGCGCCATAAATGGAGATATGCTATCCATAGGCATAAGGTGGGTCACAATCCAGTTCGCTGTTCCACTCACTTCCATCGCTTTTCCCAAAGCAAAGGAAGCACCTATCACCACAAGCACAGGCATGTTCACACTGACATTCATTCTTGAGCGATTAATGGTGACACAGCGCAAGGCGAGCATCATACCTGCTGCTACCATCGCCGCCTCAAGTGTAGATAACACACCAAGCACATTTGCCATCACCATAGCTGCAAGCACTAAAACAGCTTTGGGCGCTTTTGCAAAATCCGGTGGCGAAGAATCTTGCAAAGGGCTGACCAACATAAAGTCACGCCTGAACTGATATTGCTCCACAAACTGCAAGCCAGTTTCTAACAACAATGTGTCACCGACCCTTAATGCCTGCTCACCCAACTTCCCAGATATACGCTGACCATTTCGACTAATACTCAAAATAGCCGCCTGATAACGGGTTCTGAAACCACTCGCCTTTACCGTTTTACCAATACCAGGAAAATCTGGACTGAGTACCACTTCAACAAGATGTCGCTGATGATTATCCAGCTCCAGTTTATGAACGGCTGCATGTGCTGGCTGCAAGCCATTGATCCGTTGTAATTCCCTTGCACATTCAGGTGCGCCGATAAACGTCAATACATCCTTGGCCTGAAGCATCATGTCAGGACCAACCGCCGTAAATAAATGTTCGCCCCTCTGTATCTCTGTGAGATAACCATAAGCAAGACTTCTTAAACCTGCTTCCTGAATCGTTCTACCTGCTAGCGGACTATTCTCTGAAACAACCATATCCACGTGATATTCACGTGCATGTTCTAACTGTTCCACCATGCCGTCTCGCATTGGCAACAGAAAACGTCCTGCAAGCAACAAAAACAGGGAACCACCAAACAACACAGGAACACCTACCCACGCTACATCGAAGATTCCAAAGGCTGGCAAACCTCTTGCCTGTACCATGCCATCCACCACCAGATTAGTACTCGTACCAATCAAGGTACAGGTTCCACCCAGAATCGCGGCATAACTTAAGGGCAACAAAAGTTTTGATGAAGAAATTCGTAAGCGCTTCGCCCATTCCTGCACTGCTGGAATCATCATAGCAACCACAGTGGTGTTATTCAGGAAAGCACTTAAGGAAGAAACAGGAATAATCAATCGCAACTGGCTATGAAAAACAGAACGAGGCTGACCTAACAATCGATGCGCAACCCAGTAAATAGCACCTGTATCGCGTAGTGCAGCAGCTACCACATATAAGGCAATAATCGTCATCAAACCTGGATTGGCAAAACCTACCAAGGCATCCACGGGTGTAATAACACCTGTCACCAGCACAAGCACCAAAGCCGCCATCATGGTCATGTCGGTTGGAAGCTTGTTAGATATCAATGCTACCAATACCGAAGCCAGCACAAAAAGTGTAATTAATATTTCCTGCGACATAGTTTTAACTCAATTAAATCAACAACTTTACTCATCCCAAACCCTTCGTATTATAAAGTAATAACAAGCTACTTGATGTATTTATCAGGAATTTTTCTATCACTGGACTTTCAGGAAAAGGCTTCCTATGCTGCTTGTCATGTGCAAGCAATTTATATCCAAGCAATGGAACTGTTATATGCGTATCTCTTTTGCTCTTATGATCTATCTCCTTAGCTCATTTGTAATGGCAGATGAGCCAAGGGAAATTGATGTTATTGCTTATATCGCGCCCCCATACATTACAGTTGATGATGGCAAAGTAAATGGCATCACTATTCGTGTCATTGAAAGTGCTTTCAAGGAAGCTGGCTTAACTCCCCATTTTTCAATCTACCCCTATGCAAGAGCATTAGCTGCCTGTCGAGATAACCCTGATTGTGTACATATTGGCGCATTCGAAGGTATGGGAAGTCATTACGAAGGTACTTTTTACCAGGTAAATTTCATCAACTACTCAACAACCCTGTTCTATAACAAAAAACTTCATCCGGAATTTTCTTCTTCAACCATTCATGATGACTTTAAAGGTAAAAAAATTGCCTGCTTGCAGAGTGAGTTTGATAACCTGAAATTTTTTGAAACTCAGGGTGCCGAAATCATTGGCTTAAATTCCCATACGTCCGTATTCCAGATGTTACAGAGTGGTCGGGTAGACTTTGCGCATTTCGTTAGATTGATTGGCAATATTGAAGTGTCAAAAAATAACGCATCACATATAAAAGCCATGAAAGAGTCTTTGGTAAGTTCTCATGGCGGCCTTGTTTTCAGAGATGAAGAACTGGCAAAAAAACTGTTTAAGGCATTCTCAAAATTAAATGCCGAGAATCAACTCACAAAAATCATGCAAAGCGAACTGCATGAATACCCAAGCCTTAAGCTCAAAGACATCGTGCCTAAACAGATTACGATGGAATCGAAAGATTTTGGGCAGGGTGGAGAATCATAACTCCCAATCGGGGCGTTCTTTTTTCAAAAGCGCCTTAACGCCACGTTTATAATTTTCCAGCTTCATCATTTCATGTAAAAGCTTGTCAGCATCTTCGACAGAACTGGCAACATCTCGATGCAAATCCATATAAATCTGTTTTTTAGTGCATGCTAATGATTCAGGGGAAACCGTTTCAATCATTTCCTTCACGTAGCTTTTAACCTCTGCCATGAGTTTTTCAGCATCCACTAAACGATGAATCAAACCCATCTCAAACGCTTCATCACTAGTGAATTTACGACTACTTAACAACAATTCATTTGCCTTACTTAAACCTATCATTCTAGGCAACAACCAACTCAACCCGTATTCAGCAGGCAAACTCAGTTTGCCATGGGCCGTGGTCAGTTTTACGTTGGGTACGGCAAAACGTATATCAGCAAAACAGGCAAGCACCAGACCAACACCCGCAGCAGGACCATTAATGGCAGCAATCACAGGTTTAGTTAAACCAAAATGATAAGCGAACAGGGCGTCAAATTCTTTTTGCACACCATAGCCCGGCATAGGCATCACTTCTGGAATACCCGGGTCGTATGAACCACGTTGCGCATGACCTTCCAGGGCCTGGCTATCACCGCCTACACAGAAACCCTTACCCTCTCCGGTAATAATAATTGCCCTGACTTGCGTATCCTGTTCTGCTTGCAACAAGGCCTCTCGATATTCCGTGTGCATTCTTCCTGTCCAGGCATTCATGCGATGGGGCCTGTTCAAACTAATCGTGGCGATACCATCACTTGCTTCATATAAAACCGTTTTTGTTTCCATAAAAGTTCCAGAATTGATAAAAACTGAGGCAGTTGCAAATAGCTTACATGCTAGAATCGCCTTCAACATAATTGAGGATGTCAGCCTTGACAAGCAAAAGCATGCTTCCAAAAAATAATCCGGATCGTTTTCACATTGAGATTCATTGCACAGACAAGTTTCTTAGTGAAACCAAAGACAGAAATGCCGCATCAATTCTTGCCAGTAAAAGCCAGTTATCAAAACAGAAAATAAAAAATCTCATGCAAGAAGGTGCTGTCTGGTTACATCGCGGCAAGGAACACAAACGTATTCGAAAGGGTAATACCGCAATCCACAAAGGAGACCGACTGGCATTATTCTATGATGATTTTCTTCTTAATCTGGAACTTGAAAAACCGGTACTACTTGAAGACCTAAAAGACTACTCAATCTGGTTCAAACCCTATGGCATTCTATCTCAAGGCACACAGTGGGGAGACAAGCACAGTCTTCTGCGCTTTGCTGAACTCAACCTTCAACCTCAAAGACCCGCCTTTCTCATCCATCGTCTTGATCGTGAAGCTTGCGGTTTAATGATTATTGCTCATTCAAAAAAAGCGTCAGCTCAACTTTCAAATATTTTTTCTGAGCGAAAAGTGGAGAAACATTATCTTGCTATCGTAAAAGGGAAACCTGCAGAAAATAAATTCACGATTAAAAACAACATAGAAGGAAAAGAAGCCATTAGTCATTTCAACTTACTCAAGTATGATGAAAGCACTAAGACGAGCTTACTAGATGCCAATATTGAAACAGGGCGAAAACACCAGATCCGTATTCACTTAAGCCAAATGAATTCACCTATTATCGGCGATTCTCTTTATGGCAATAAAAAGTACGATGATAAAAAAGTCGCAAAGAAAAATATGAAACTCTGTGCGCTGTCATTAAGTTTTGACTGCCCTGTCACAGAAAAAAAACAGCTCTTTAAATTACCTGAAAAATTCTTAATAGACTTCCAATAGCAGGATTATTTCACTAACAATGCTCACACAGATTATCGCCCGTCTGGTCGCTGCGCTTTTCTGCGCTTTGGGTAATGATGCTAATTGCTTTATCAACATCATCCACTATTTCAAAAAGCTCCAGATCTTCTTCATCAATACAACCTGAAGCGACCATTTCATTTTTTAGCCAGTCATAAAGCCCTTGCCAGTATTCGCGACCATAAAGCACAACTGGAAAAGGTTGTATTTTTTCCGTTTGAATCAAGGTCAAGGCTTCAAATAATTCATCCATAGTGCCAAAACCACCAGGGAAAATAACAAAAGCTACTGCATGCTTTACAAACATGAGCTTCCTGACAAAGAAATAACGAAAGTGCAAAGCTATGTCCTGATGAGGGTTTGCCTGTTGCTCAAGTGGCAAACTGATATTCAAACCTACAGACTTGGCACCACCACTTTCAAAGGCACCTTTATTTGCTGCTTCCATAATACCGGGGCCACCACCGGTAATGACATGTAAACCGGTATCTGCAATTTTTTTCGCCATTAACTGCGCATCCTTGTAATAAGGATTATCAGCATCCATGCGTGCACTGCCGTATATACTCACTGCTGGACCCAGCTTGGCGAGATGTTCAATACCATCAACTAATTCAGATTGAATGCGTAAAACCCGCCAGGATTCTCTTACTTTTTCTTCGTGCATATAAAATCTCTTGCTACTTATTGTGATGTTTACTTTGCTTATTCTGACACAGTCACATTAGCGTTCATATTACTTTGCTCAGCTTGTACTTTGGGTGCTTTGAGAAAAAACAATAAAGGCATGGCTAGCAGCACCACATACATCATGAATAAATAGTCATTCAGGTAGGCAATGGCTGAGGCCTGTTTCGTTACCATACCATTGAGCGTTCCCATCACCGCTTCACTACCCTGCCCTTTTATAGCTTCTGTCATGGCTTGCAATTCATAAGCCGTGTTACCAAAAGGTAGTAAATGGGAAACCAGATCAGAATGACTAATCTGGGTATTTCGCGCTAACAAGGTCATCACAATAGAAATACCCACGCTACTTCCAATATTCCTCATTAAACTAAAAATCGCTGCTGCTTCGTTTCGATAATGAGGCGCAAGCGTTGAATAAGCTAGCGTACTTAAAGGCACAAACACAAAACCCATACCAAAACCCTGGATGATACCAGTATGGATAATCAGCGAAGCAGGTACTTCAATGGAAAACTGACTCATTTGATGCAGTGAATAAGCAGTGAGCAACAAGCCAGAGGCAATCAGGATTCTCGCGTCTATTTTTCCTGTAAGCCTACCCACAAGGAACATCGCCAACATAGTGCCCAAACCTCTGGGTGCCAGAATGATGCCCGTTAACATCACGGGGTAATTCATCAGCGTTTGAAGATAAGGCGGCAACAATGCCATGCCCGCTAACAGAATGATGCCAATGATGAAAATAAAAATCAGTGACACCGAATAATTCCTGTCACGAAACATCGCTGGATCAAGAAATGGATGTTTTTTTGCTGTCAGGACATGTACGACAAACAGATAGAGGCACAGAATTGCAAGCACGGCTTCCAACATGATTTCTGTGGATGAAAACCAATCCTGTCCTTGTCCCCGGTCGAGCATGAGCTGCAAGGAACCAATAAATAAACTCAGGAAAGCAAAACCCATAACATCAAATTTTCTATCGGTTTCCTTTTCCGTTTCTTCCATAAAGGTGAACACACCCAGAAAGGCCAGAATGCCGATGGGCACATTGATATAGAACACCCAGCGCCAGTTATAATATTCCGTCAACCAGCCGCCTAAAGTTGGGCCAATGATTGGCCCCAGCATCACACCCACACCCCACATCGCCATGGCTTGCCCATGTTTTTCTCGTGGATTGATATCGAGAAGCACTGCCTGAGACATGGGCACTAAGCCAGCACCAAATACCCCTTGCATCAAACGAAACAAAACCATTTCTTCAAGGCTTCCTGCTGCTCCACAAAGGATGGAAGAAACCGTAAAACCAGTGATACACACAAGAAATAATTTCTTTCTTCCAAACAGCCCCGCAAGAATACCCGAAGGTGCTGTCATGATGGCAGCTGCAACAATATAGGAAGTGAGAATCCAGGTGGCTTGTTCCTGCGAGGCATTAAGTGCGCCCTGCATATGTGGCAAGGCAACATTGGCTATCGTAGAGTCGAGCGCCTGCATGATGGTTGGCAGCATTATCGAAATGCTGATCATCCTTTTGTTTTGCACAGGCGCATTCATATCGAAGGAAGCTTTATGAAACTAGCTTTTGGGTTCCTGCATTTTGCTTTTGCTAATCTGCTGTTCGTCTTCACCAAAAAGATGAGGATAACTTCCTGTATCAATTGAAACGTGGGTGCTCATACCTGTTCTCAACAAGGAATCAGCACCAACATCATCGATACTGATTTTTACCATGATACGTTGAACAATCTTTACCCAGTTACCAGTAGCGTTCTGTGCAGGAAGAATTGAAAATTCCGAACCTGTTGCAGGGCTAATACTTTCAACTTTTCCCTGCCATTCATGATCAGGATAAGTATCCACCTTAATCGTTACTGTCTGTCCTGGGCGCACATGGGTCAGTTCCGTTTCCTTAAAGTTAGCTTCTATCCAAACATTCTCAGTTCCAACAAGATTCACCAAGGGCACACCCGCTCTCGCATAATCTCCCACATTAGGAACACTTCCCACAATGCCATCAATGGGCGCTTTCACCGATGCCCTTTCAAGATCCAGTTTCGCTGCATCCAGCGATGCCTGTGCTGACTTCACCAAAGGGTGTTGTTCAGGTGCGATATTGGCATCGTTAGCGAGTGAAGCCAGAATCTGTTTGCTCGCTTCTTCCAACATCGCCACGCTCTGCCTGGTAGTTTCCATGGTTCGCTTGTATGCATCGATTTGGGAATCGGGCACAACCTGTTTTTCATGTAGATACTTCTGACGTTCATATTCCCGTTTTGCAAAACCTGCTTCGATGTTTGCACGGGCAATATCAGCCTGATTCTGGCGATATTGTGATTTCAGCCTATCCACCTGAGCATAAGCATCCGTTAAAGCAGCGTTAGCTCGAGCAAAAACAATTTCATAAGACGCCTTATCCATCGTGAAAAGTAGTTCACCTCTGGCTACCCACTGGTTATCAGAGACTATTACTTCATTAATAACACCCGATACTTCAGGGGTAACCACAATCTTGGCTGATTTAATGTAAGCATTGTCGGTGCCGATATAACGTCCACTAAATAAATAAAAAAACAGTACCAACACAATGGTAAACGCCGTACCACCCAACATAAGCAGGCGACGTTGATTAAGAAATGAGGTGGAATCATTGCTCATGATGTATCTCTTTGAATTAATGTGGTTGCTCGTGAGGCTGTACAGTCAAAACAGTCGACGAGTCTTTCGGGACAAAAGATTTTCAAGACGTCAAAGCATAAGAAGCCAGTTGGCAAAAGTCCATTGACAGTATGGGAATGTCCTTTGACAGAATGGAACAAAGGCCATCATTGGAACAAATACCTGCCCACACCACTTAAAATCCCTATACTCCTACGGGAGCTTTTCCTTAAAGATGCGAGCAAGTTTTTAAACCCATGAACTTAGATAAAACAATTACGCTGGAAATACCTGGTTTCACACATGAGCTTTCACTGTTCACCCATGGGCCAGAAGAGCTTGTATCTTCCTACTTGATTAAAGACAAAGTTTGGGAAGCCTTCGAAACGCAACTTTTCATCCAACACATTCAGGCTGGCGATTGTGTTTTCGATATTGGCGCAAACCTGGGTTATTACACCTGTATTGCATCACGACTCACAGGTAAGCATGGAAAAGTATTTTCCTTTGAACCGGAAGCAACAAACTTTTCACTACTGCAGAAAAATATCAATCACAATCATCTGGAAAATGTTCAGCCCTTTCATGCAGGCTTGGGAAAACATAAGCACGAAAGCCAGCTATTCCTGAATGAACAAAATAGAGGTGATCATCGTGGTTTCAGCGAAAGCACCAATAGTAAACATGAAATCATTACTATATTGAAAGGTGATGACCTTGCACCTTCCAGAGTTGATTTCATCAAAATGGATACTCAGGGTTATGAATTAAATATCCTGAAAGGCTTAAGAAATTGTATCAAGGTCAACCAAAAACACCTAAAAATGATTATTGAATTCTGGCCCTATGCACTGGAAAAAAACGAAGGTTCAGCAGAAGCATTGATTGAAGAATTATCTCAATATGAATTCAGTGTCGATATTATCGATCACATTCATCACAAACTGATTCACACAGATTGGCAATCCCTGCTAAGCATGACTAGGGAATCCTTAACAAGCGATAGTCAGGGTTTTATTAATTTGTGGCTAAGCCCGACTTCATAAAACTATATTTACAGCCTTTATATAAGCTTAATTTTTTGCAGCCAACTTATTTAAGGCTTCTTCCCTTATTCCGCGTTTAAAGATTTTTTCTGTCGCGCCTCGCGCTAAGGGTTCATATTGAAACCATACGTGCTCAGGAATCTTGAATGCAGCAATTTTGTCTTTCAAGAATGCCAATAGTTCTTCCTGGGTTAACTCCCTATCTGGTTTAAGCATCACCGTTGCACCAACGATCTCACCCAATCGTTCATCGGGTAAGCCATAAACAGCCACTTCCATCACAGCATCATGTTGCGCAATGGCGCCTTCCACTTCAGCACAACCAATATTTTCACCACCACGAATCACCAGATCCTTAGCGCGGTCCACCAGAAACAGGTAACCCTCTGGGTTGATGTAACCAATATCACCTGTCCTGAACCAACCGTCTTCAGTAATCACTTCTGCCGTTGCATCAGGTCGATTCCAGTAACCTTTCATGACAGCGGGGCTTTTCATACAAACTTCTCCCCACTCATCTATTGCTGCGTCCTGACCATTTTCCAGAACGACTTTTATATCCGTCAATGGCGGCAAAGCCTTGCCACATGACGCTGGATATTTCAGATAATCCGCACCACCCATGGAAGCCGCCACACCATTTACTTCCGTCAGCCCATAACCCACACCAGCACGAACCTGTGGTGCTTTATCTGCCATTTTTTTCACTTGCTCGGGTGGTTTGGGTGCACCACCTGAACTGATTTCCTTTAAGGAAGACAAATCATATTTGTTGAAATCTGGATGCTCGATTAAATCCTGCCCCATGGTTGGCACGCCACTCACAGAATTTATTTTTTCCTGTTCAATTAATTGTAAGGCCTTACCTGCATCCCATTTATACATCATCACCAGTTTACGACCCACCAGAAACGAAGGCAGAAACTGCACATTACAACCCGTGACATGAAAAAGTGGCAAAGGTAATAACATCACTGAAGGTTTTTTCTTTTCACCCAGATTCATATTCGCGCCAGAAAGCAAGGCAAGCGCAGTAACACCAAAATTAACGGAATAAACCTGACTCAGTACGTTTCTATGCGTAGAGACAACACCTTTAGGGTTTCCGGTGCTCCCTGATGTATACAACATAGTTGCCCAATCTTCCGGCAAAACCTCCACTTCAGGACAAGCGGCCTGCTGCCATCCCTGCATCAAAGTTTCAATATCGTGAAGCTTTTCACTCACTAATTCCGGACAACGAATGGCAACAGTACGAATACCCAATTCAGAAAGCGCTTCCTTCACACTTTCAATGCGTTGCTGATCACCAAACATCAGCTTGGCGCCAGAGTCTCTTAAGCCAAACTCAAGCTCTGCACCTAACCACCAGGAGTTCATGGGAACAATAACAGCACCAATCATGGTGACTGCCATATAGGTCGCAATCCATTCAGGATAATTCCTGCTTGCCAATGCAACACGATCGCCTTTTTGGATGTCGTAATCCTTCACAAGACTCGCCGCAATACTGGCAGCTCGCTGATAAGTTTCCTGATAAGTCCAACGGGTATCTTCATACACAAGAAAGGTTTCCTCTGCATAATCTAAACCTTCTTCATATAAACCTCTCATGTTGCCAGGTATGTTGGGGAAAACTCGATAATCAACACCATTAATGTTTGCGGGCGCAACCTCATATTTTTGGCCTGGTGCCATCATGGCAGCAATGCGTGCAGCAGCTTCACTCGACATATTTTTTATCCCTCTACTTTTCCATTAGCCCCTGAAAATTTCACGATAACATACACAGGGCATCTGCAAATTTCTAGCTTGCCTGTTGCCACGCGCAGCATTCTGAAGCAAATGTCGCTAGTGAATATAGAAGCAAGGTCGCGCTAAACCTAAGATATTTACGATAGAGCTTTAAAGTTTCTTCTGGAGATCATAATGGAATCACCCAAGTTGCCCTTGCAGCTTCGATATATGAATATCCTGCTGGCGCCCATTGGACCAGTCATCATCTACTATCTGGGATGGTACGGACTTCCTTTAGTGTTTTACCTTGCGCTACAGAACAGCTTGCTTAAGCGAACACGCTTTGGCGGTTACGACACTAGTAATGTTCCTGAAACTCAGGAAAAAGCCATGTAGGAACAAAAGTTCTACCGTTATCTCACCTATACCCATGTGTATCTACAAGGCATTTGTATCGCATGGATTTGCTGGATTATTGGTCAGGGCGTTGCCTGGTACTGGATACTATTTTTCACAGCCGCTATTGGCGGAGCCGGTGGCGCTGCCATCATCACTGCTCATGAGCTCGTGCATCGTCCTGAAAAATATGAAAACTTTCTAGGCGGACTCATGTTAAGTTTCGTGTGCTATGCCACTTTCAAGGTTGAACATGTTCGCGGGCATCACGTAAATGTTTCCACACCAGAAGATGCATCTTCAGCAAGACTAGGCCAATCACTGTATCGATTTTTACCCAGAGCACTCATCATGAATCCCTATAACGGATTCAGACTTGAAGCAAAACGTTTGAAACAGAAAGGTTATAAAGTGATTAGTGTGCATAACGAACTTATCTGGTGGTCTTTGCTCTCCTTAAGTTTCGCTATCGCCGCTTATGTTGTAGGAGGAATCTATGCACTTGCTTTCTACCTTGCACAAGCCTTGATTGCCATCGTGTCACTTGAGATGGTGAACTACATCGAACATTACGGATTGGAACGCAGGAAATTACCCAACGGACGTTATGAAAGGGTTTCTCCTTTGCATTCCTGGAATGCCAGTGGGCGTTTACAGAATGCACAGATGCTTAACCTCATGCGTCACTCCGACCACCACGCGAACCCCTTAAGACGTTACCAGATTCTTCGTCACTTCGATGAAGCACCGCAAATGCCTCGCGGCTATCAATATATGTTAAATCTCTGTCTCTTTCCCAAACGCTGGTTTGCCTTGATGGATCCTCTGGCAATCGCCCATATGGAAAAATTAAAGGCCATGAGTGTAGATGGCAATGATAAGGGAGTGGAGTTGGCGTAGCTCTAGCCTTTAAACTACCTCTCTTTGAAAGCGGGCATCTTAATTTATCAAGAAGCTTGTAGAATGTCCGAAGTGCCCGTTGAAAGTTCCCTAGAAAATGTTCTTTAAGACATCCATTTTCGCCTTTATGGCGACTTACTTTTTGTATCGACAAAAAGTAAGCAAAAAACTTCTGCCCTGCGAAAGTTCTATTCCTCATTCCCTGGTAAAAAAGCGAACACCTAGAGCCGTTCCCTACGGCACTAGGCTTGATTTTCATCCCTGAAAATCATCACATTTTTTACTGGCGTACATTCGGGAACTTTCAACGGGCAATGGGTACATCCTGAGAGAAACTGGAAAAACAAACCTTCTTGCTTTCTATACCCACCCATAAAAAATAATTGTCAAAAATAAAAATTCCCAAGTTTCGGGTCGCTTTTTCCCTACGCTTCTTAAATAATCCCACCATGAACAGCAACCCCGAACATCATCGCGATTACCAACGCATTAAACAGGCTATTGAGTACATCAATGCAAAGCCTGATGCGGATTTAACAAGTTGTGCTGCTCACCTGAATCTCAGCCCTGAACATTTCCAGAAACTCTTCTCACGCTGGGCTGGCGTGAGCCCAAAACAATATGCGCAGTTCCTGAAAAAAGAACATGCGATTGCATTATTGCAATCTCAACAGGAAAACCTGCAAGTCATCAGTGATAAAAGTGGTTTAAGTGGTACTGGAAGGCTACATGATTTAATCGTTAATTTTTACGGCATGTCACCCGGAGAATACGCAAGTGCAGGAAAAAATCTCAATATTGATTTTGGTTTCCATCAAACACTCTTTGGTGAATGCCTGATTGCAACAACAGAAAGAGGGATTTGTAAACTGGCATTTTTCGATAACGAAGAAGAAAGGCAAACACTTTTCAATGAACTGAAACAACAATGGTCGCTTGCCACCTTGAGTGAAAATAATCAAAAAACCAAACAGATTTGTGAGCAGGTTTTTTCTACTCGAGAAAATAAAGAAAAAAATTCACTAAAAATTTTGGTAAAAGGCACACCCTTTCAAATAAAAGTCTGGGAAGCGCTTCTCAATATTCCAGAAGGAAAACTATGGAGCTATCAGGACCTTGCAAAATCAATGGAAAAAGAAACGGCAACGCGAGCTGTCAGCTCTGCAATTGCCAGAAACAACATTGCACTACTAATTCCCTGTCATCGCGTTATTCGTCAAAACGGTGACTTTAACCAGTATCGCTGGGGGAAAACTCGCAAGCAGGCAATGATAGCGTGGGAAGCCAGCCAGAATCTTTTATAAAAAATAATTAGCGAAAGTCCGCAAGAATTCTGTCGCTTTCATCCCACAACAATTTCATCAAGGCTTTATTCTTTGCCTTAAAGCTGGTAAAACGCACTTTTTTATTAGCAAAATATTCGCCACTCACATCAGCAACTTCAGGTGATTCAGCAAGATAAACCAGTGTCCGGGCACCTTTTGCTGGACTAATCAGTACTTTTTGAAAGATAGCATCCCAAGCTCTGGGAATATCACGAGTAAAACCTGTTGCAACCACCCCTGGGTGAAAACAGTTTACGGTAACACCTGTTCCTTCAAGCCTATCTGAAAGTTCTCTGGTAAATAGAATATTTGCCAGTTTCGATTGGCAATAAAGCAGCATAGGGTTTAAGTAAGGAATCACACCCTGTTTCGGTGCTGTAAAACTTTCAATGTTAATATTACCCATTCGATGTCCTTCAGAACTGGTTACAACAATCCGACCTGACTCAGCCGCTTTCACATTATCAAGAAGTATTTCACTCACCAGAAAATGACCAAGATGGGTCGTTGAAATCATCATTTCATAACCACTCTTGCCATAATAAACCTTCGAAGCTGTGTATAAGCCAGCATTGAGCGCAAGCACATCAATCACAGGCATCAGTTGCTTAACCTTTAAGGCAAACCGCTTTGCAGAATTGAAATCGGAAAGATCAACACAGAGATATTCTACCTGCGCCTTACTGTCAGCTGCCTTCATTTCTTCAACGGCTTCACTGAGCTTGTCTTCACTACGTGCAGCAATCAACACGCGATTTCCCTTTTCAACTAACTGACGTGCTGCTGCCAGCCCAATACCGCTGCTTCCACCCGTGATTACAATATTCTTCATGTTGCACCGCCCTTATTTCCCGTAAGCTAGAATTGAGCAGGCAACTTTACTGCAAATACTTCGGGCAGCAAAGCCAATCATATTGGCTAGCGCCTTGTTATCAGGTATGTTTTAAAAAATTCTCATGACAAAACATTACCTTGACTTATTTCCGCGCCATTTCACCCGTCGAAGCCACCTACCTTGCTAAAGACAAGCTTGGGAATGGTCAATTCGTTAATCAGTTTTTTATCGAAGGTTATCTGAACGAGGGCTTCGAGAAGCTTGATACTGAATCCTGGCAAAAAGCTATTAACCAGGCTACTGAAAAAAATCCTGCCATTTGTTTACGCTTAAAAGGCTATTGGGGGTTTCGTTATTGGGAAAAAGTAAATATCAAACCCGCATTGATTGTTTACAAAGGCGAGTGGGACGGCACAAGTTCTTCGGGGTTTGAATCAATCAGTCCTTACATTGATCCAAGAAAAGATATCACCGCAAGCATCACCATTATTAATCATCTTAAAAATTCATCAGGAAACGAGAAACAGAAAACACTGATTCTTTTTCGAATACATCATGGTATTTGTGACGGTGCAGCAACCGCACACTGGATTCAGGAAATTTTCCGCGCCTTACGTAATGAAGCGTTGCAAGGTTCAATTTCTACAATCAATGAAAGTGCCATTATCAAAAAAACTGACTATCCCAAACCCTCGGTTTTCAGAGGACGCTGCCTACCGGTTTTTCCTAAATCTCAGACACCTGATGCACAATCCTGCCATTGGATTAAATGTCACTGGAACACCAGTGAAAACCGCATCGTTGCAAAATTACTTTTCATCTTGCATAAAATCGCTATTGAAGAACACGGTGAAGGCAGAACTGTATTCAGACTCACTTCGGATTTAAGACATCATCTTCAGGCGAATGAATTGTCACAGGTTCAGTTCAGTAATTTAAGTGGCATTTTTGATATTGAAGTTGTTGATAGCGATTCCATCAAGAAAATCCAGTTCAGTATTATCAAAGCATTAAGAAATAATCAGGACTTATCTGTTTTTCCAAAACGCATGATTTCCTTAACCCCCTGGTTACCAGGCTCACTCTTCAACCTGAAACCTGAGGGCGCCAAAAACATGCATGAGCGTGGCGTGTGCAACATCACAGGCATGATTGGTTATGCCAATCACATCGACCTAAACGCCATTTCCTATCAGGAATTTACCGCCACTGGCGCTTTTGCAATCCCCATGGATATAGAAGATAAATCTGTTTTCATGGGTGTTGCCAGTAGCCCAGATGGCATAGATGTAATCATTTCAGCGCCAAATGCTCTTTCCAATATTAACAACACGCGTAAACTTGCAGCAAGAATTGAAGAGGAAATCAAAAAACTTGACCATGAGTAAATTCAGAAAGCTTTCAGTAGCAGAACCCAGTTACCTTGCCTGTGATAGTGGTGAAGCGTCGCCCTACGTTAATCAGTTTTTTATTGAGGGCAAAGGAAAAATTAGCAAAAAGGAAATGGAGCGCGCCGTACAGCTTGCTCATGAAAAAAATCCCGGCATCAGTTTAAAACTCAAAGGTCATTGGGCATGGCGCTACTGGGCATTAAATCCCGAACATCCAGTTGTTATTGAATATAATGGTTCATGGCAAGGAAACGACTCATCTGGTAAGGAAATGATTGACGAACCATTCAATACCAGAAAAGACATACTGAGCAGTGTTATTTTATTCAACAACATTGAAAGTAATGGTGAGATTAATTTCAAAGTCCTGTTTAGAATCCATCACGCAATATGCGATGGTATGGGCACTTTACACTGGATGAAGGAAGTTTTCAGAGCGCTCAGGAATGAAGTGCCTCTTGGCTCGAGCTCCAACAAGAGCGAGCTCGATATCATCAAAAAGGAAGACTACCCGCCTGCTGAAACCTTGCTAACAGAGAGCTTACCTGTGTTTCCTATTTCAAAAGCCCCAGAGCGTAGAGGTTGTCACTGGGTAAGAGCTCAATGGCAAACAAAAAACACCAAAATTCTTGCCAAACTTATCTTCATACTGAAAAACATCGCCGAAGAAGAACACGGAAAAGGCAAAACTACTTTCAGGATACCAGCAGATTTACGACGTTACCTTGTTAAAGAGGATAAAGACGTTGCT
Source organism: Pseudomonadales bacterium (assembly GCA_040235395.1). Classification (GTDB taxonomy): domain Bacteria; phylum Pseudomonadota; class Gammaproteobacteria; order Pseudomonadales; family JBECKS01; genus JBECKS01. The sequence goes on from JBECKS010000006.1 coordinate 16,950, forward strand.
CAATTGGTCAATTTGAGTGGGCTTTTTGATTTACGTTTTGATTCCGATGTAACCGTAAATGACATCCAGAACATCATCGTAAAAACGATGCGAAATAAACAGGATTTATCAATCTATCCAAAAGGATTGAGTCAGATCACGCCTTATTTACCGAAATCTGTTTTTCTTCCCAAGGCTAAATTCCTGAAAGAAATACACAGCAAAGGTATCTGTCATATAACTGGAACCATTAGCTATCCTGGAAAAGTGGTACTGGAAGAATATTCGTGCACGGATTTCCAGGCTATTGCTATATATGGAGTTCCCATACCATTAGAAGACAAATCCGTTTATCTCGGGATGGTTAGTGACGATTCTGGAATACAGGCTGTACTGTCTGTCCCCAATGCTCTATCAGATCTTGAACATACAAGGATACTGGCTGAAAAAATTGGAAAAGCACTGGACGCACTTAATTAGAAAATTATAAAAAAACCATCTTGTTAGCCTTTCATTCAGCTTTGCAATTTAGAGTAATGCAAATCCTGAAACCCTCAACCAAAAAGAACATCAATATGCCAAGCAAGCAAGTCACTCATATTTTTCTTTTTCTGCTACTCAGCTTGATTTCAACAGCCACTTTTGCGCAGTTCAAGCCATATGATGAATTGAAAAACATAAAACTGGCTTACTACGGTAAGTCCGACATTCTTTACGAAAGACTTTCTATTGATCCTCGCATTGAGATTTCCCTTAATCCCGATGAAAACGAACTTGATAACATGGATGCTGTTTTTATCTACGACGATGAGATTAATGACATCTTATTAAAGAAAATAATGAAGTACGTTGAAAAGGGAGATTTAGGTCTTGTTGTTAACCTGGGTAAACATATTTCCTCTGCCTTTCTTTCAACTATTCTCGACACGCCTGTTGAACTTGAGCACGTCACGCAGTTAGCAGATGAACAAAAGCTTTCTGATACACCCGACCCAACTGAAATGCCTGAGCTCTCTTCAATAAAGGATCTGAAGGAAATTAATTATAAAGAGCTCAAGGAAAAGCTAAGTGATGAAGAAAATTACGGCAATATTGTCAGCTGGGCTGGTGCAAAAGAGCATCCTTTAGCAAAAGCGGTAGCATGGAAATCTGCCGTACAGATACAGGAACATACCAGTATTCATTTTCCAAACCATGAAAATCCAGACAGCAGTATCAAGGTGTTAGCTGTCATGAACAGAAAATCATTGAAGGAAAAAGAAAATGAAATACTGCTTCTTGAGAAAAGTCATGGTGAAGGAAAAATTTACGTACTAACACCCTGGTTTAAAAAAGGAAATGACGAAGAAAGGCTCAAACATTTCTGGTCTGTACTCATCATCAAGAATGAGAATGCCTATAACTACACTTTCTACAACTGGGCTTATTTCAACTGGCTATTGAATTTCCTGGTGAGTGATGCCAGCGATACTGATGCAACCTCCTTTTCTAAGTGGCCCTATGCGCCTGTTCCTCATCAAAGAGAAATCATTACACTGAGTCTGTCCCTGATATTTGTTTTCATTGCTTCCTTTGCCAGCTTCCTCTGGGTGAGAAAACATAGCCGCTTGCATCCAGAAATTCTCGATAACATTCGCATAGCTAATTACGAAGAAGTAAAGAATCAACGTCTTGCGATTTGGAAAAAGAGAATGCAATCACCTAATCCGGTTTTTGCATTTATCTCAGCATTACAGTATCGCCTGAACAAACTGGTTTTTGGCGAGATAG
>JBECKS010000061.1:0-40963 GCA_040235395.1 Pseudomonadales bacterium
TCGGCAATATCGGAAATACCATCGTTATCATCATCTGGGTCACACACATCGCCTACGCCATCAGGTTCGTTGTCATCCTGTGTGGTATTTGAATCCACAGGGCAATTGTCTTCGTAATCAGGAACAGTATCTAAATCACCATCTTGTAAGGTTACAGTAAGGGTGAAGTCCTGAGTTGCAGGGCCTGCTCCATCTAAACCACTGTCTGCTACTGAAACACTGATTACATAGTCTTGGGACAAAGCCGTTGGGCTGACCGTCCTTGCATCGTTGTTTCCTGGAGTCCATGTAATCTGCCCAGTGGCATCGATGCTGGGTCCGGCACTGTTGGGCGTCGGGCTGACATTGGTGATGCTATAGGTCATGTTGCTATCGAGGTCGGGGTAATTATCCTGAGGGTCAGCATCTGTTACCTGTACGTCATAGCTAAACAAGGAATGTTCTTCAACACTGTCGTTAGGAATCACAACGCTAATCACTGGTGCGTCATTTAACATGGTGACATCAATATCAAAGCTGACTGCGTCAGTGGCTATGCCGTCAGATACCTGAACAGTAACGCTTTGTGTTCTGGACCACCCATCTGCTGGCACCCAGCTCTCCGTGCCATCTCCCGGTGTCCAGGTCAAGGTGCCATTGCTGTCAATGGCCATATCGTCTGGTAGCGTTAACGGCGATGTAATCGACCAGTTTTGTACCACTGGGATATCGGGGTCAGTAGCATTCAAGTCAACAGAATAAAGCACATCTTCAGTTGCAGCTTGCCCTGAAGGTGTTGAATCAATAGTAGGTGCGGTGTTATCAGCGGCTACTGATACCGTAAATGTTTTTGTAGTTGAGTGAAAGCTACCATCATTAGGGGTGGCAGTATCTGTCGCTTGAACGGTGAAAGAATAGATACCATCGAAGGCTGGTCCCCCGACGGCGGCACCCTCAGGTGGGGTCCAGTTAAATTCACCAGTACCTGACAAACTCATTCCAGGATCATCTTGGGCTGTCAGCACCCATGTATGGGTATCGCCAGCGTCTGCGTCAGTTGCCGTAAACTGGATGGGTGTCATTGCAGAGTTTTCAGTTGCTGCAAAAGGCGAGGCGTTGCTGTTGTCGATGACTGGAGTGCTATCATTGACGGGGTCAGCAGTAATCACAACAGCTAATGTGTTAGTACTGTTAGTATCTGCCCAGCTATCACTAGATTGAATGGTAAAACTTGCTTGGGTGTTTCCTTCGGTTGGCGTCCAGCTGATTTGTCCGGAGCTTGAATTGATTGTGGGTACGTTTGCAGTATTACCTCCGGTTACTGTAGGTGCAACGCTGAAAGAATAAGTGACATTATCTCTGGTGGAAGTTGTTGAACCTGCGCCATCTAAATCATTTTTGGTAGGCGTCCAGGTAAAAAGACTATCTTCAGTCGCGCTGCCGGGAGTACCTGAAAGGCTAATACCCTGGTTGCAGGTTATTGAAAAAGTTTGAGTATCACTGGAGCCATTACTTGTTCCTGCTCCATTGGTACCATTTAAATAGTAAGACCAGGTTCTACCACAAATCATGGCTGTTAACGTCGCGTTTGAAGTGGTATTTGAGCCAGTGTCGCCTCCTCCTGTACCAGCAGGGTTTGAAGAGCTAACGCTTTTGTTGTAAGTGGGGCTTCCGGTTATTGTTGAGTAGTAGGCTGTGAAGCTTGTATCACTTCCATTTTCATTAACGGTAAATGAAACAGCACGTGAATAATTGTTTGCACTAACACGGGTTAAAGTACCGTTAGTTCCAGCAGAAATATATGGCGTGGTATAGTTGAGTAAGCCATCAGTATTCCAACCAGTCAGGTGAGTCGTATTTGAAGCGTTTCCAGTGTACATCGGCGCGTCATTCGTAATGAATACTCTGTAGTAAATCCCCCAGGTGCTGTCACCATAATTATTTTTAGTCTGTGTATAGTTATCCCAATTAAGTCCAGCTCCGACTCCATCACCTGTGTGACAACCAGTACATTGGTTAAAGAAGGTTGCTAAGACACCATCTGTGCCCGAATAGGTTCTTTTGGCGGAACCTACAGCATTTGCCTGAGACGCTAGAACAAGAAGAACTAGAGTGCTGAAACTCAGAATCAAGGAATGTTTAAATTGAAGAGCTTTTGTGATCATGATGATTACCAATAATTCCCAGCATGGATTTGATGCCAGCTTTATTAAGGTTGTATGCAATTTTTGTTCTTATTTCTGTTAAGAAAGTATTCAAGCAACGCGATTAAATGTTCCGCTTTTGCTTTACTGGCTTAGTGCTGGTGAAAAGCTTGAGTTCACCAGAATTTATAAACACAGATTCGTCTGTTTTAGATGCTGGTTTCTCACGCTCTACTCCTCGTGAATTCCCTTACAGCGTGAATTCCCTTACAGAAAGAAACCTGCACTAGTCCTACGGATAGTTCAGTTGATGCCCTCTATTTTTTCATATCCAGACCAAGAAAACGATAGTTTATCGCCAAGAGGGACTCGCATTTAGCCTTTTTTTATAAGCTTTCGTCAGCATATGCTCGCCTTTGGTGCTGAACTAACTTGTGTTGCTCATTATTGAGACATAGCGCTAAATTTTTAACCTTAAGGCTAGCCGAGCGCTGACCTAGCTCATAGAATGCTTTACACTTTCGAATTACTTATAAATCACGGGTTTATTGTTATGGCTAACAGTTCAAAAAGAGAGCAGGGCAGATTAAGGGATTTGCTAGCAAAAGAAGAAAGCAGACGTGACTTCATCAAGCTTGCCATCGAAACGGGTCTGTTTATGGGGGTGGCTGGTTCATCTGTGGCTCGAGCTGGTCTCTTTGGTGATGTACCCAGAGAGCTGGAGAAGGGAGAGTCAATTTACAAACTTAAAGGCGAAGTCAGTGTGGATTCTCAAAGAGCTGACAAGAGCACTGTGGTGACGGCAAGTTCTACAATAAGAACGGGATCAAATAGCCTGGTAGTTTTTCGTGTTGGCTCTGATGCGCACATTCTCAGGGAAAATAGTGAAATGCAGTTGAGTGGTGAAAATTACGTTGAGGAAGGATTGCGCTTGGTCACCGGAAAACTGTTATCAGTTTTTGGGGCCAGAACCCAAGGGCAGACCCATACCATGAAAACCACAACGGCTACGATTGGTATCCGTGGAACTGGCGTATATGCAGAGTCTGAATCTGATCACAGCTATGTCTGCACCTGTTATGGTGTTGTTGATATTTATTCGGATGAAGATAAACGAAGCAAGGAAAGAGTTGTTTCACAGCATCATGACGCGCCGCGTTACATTATGTCTGATGGAAAAGAAGGTGGCTTGATTCAGGCAGCTCCCATGAAAAACCATACCGATGAAGAATTAATGCTGGTTGAAACTATTGTAGGAAGGACAGCGCCTTTTTCAGGAATTGGTTCTTATTCAAAACCAAGAAAATCTTACTAATAACAATAACGACGAACTATGTTTAGAACGAATTTACCCAGGGTTCTTCTTGAGCTTCTGGTTGTATTGCTTTTCCTGTTACATGTTTCTAGCGCAATACGCCTTCCGCTCATTAGTTATCTAGAGAACTTTGCCTACGATGCCCGCATAACACTCACCATGCCTAATACCATGAGTGATGATGTGCTTATTGCTGATATCGATGAAAAAAGTCTGAAGGAATTAGGTAGATGGCCGTGGAGTAGACATATTCTTGCACAGCTCATGGATACACTTTTTGATTATTATGAAGTCAAGGTGGTTGGCTTCGATATGGTGTTTGCTGAAAAGGATGAAAGTAGTGGACTGGGAATTCTGAAGGAGCTTGCAGCAAAAGATTTAAGGACAGATGACAGATTCCAGCAAAGCTATCGTCGTTATAGTTCAAAGCTGCAGTATGACGAGCAGTTTGCAAAAAGTCTGAAAGATCGAAACATTGTTTTAGGTTTTATCTTTGAAGAAGAGATTCAGGTTAACCCAGTGCCAAAGTCAGCAGGTGATATTGGCGATGAAGAAATCATAAAAGGTCTTACCATTCCCCATATGAATGGTTATGTGAATAACATTGGTGTTTTAAGTGAAAGTGCATTGACGGCGGGTTATTTTGATAACTCTGCACTTGATGCTGACGGTGTTTTCAGACGTGTTCCTGTGTTACAGGAATTTAATGGGCAGTTGTTTCCTTCTCTCGCGCTTGAAACAGCACGATTAGCTTTAGGTGCTCCAGAGATGCAGTTTCAAGTGAGCGAGCATGGAGAAAATTGGGTAATTCAGGATTTTCGCTTGGGTGATGTTGCCATTCCTCTGGATGTGCGGGGAAATGTGTTGGTGCCTTATCGAGGTGGTGAGAGAAGTTTTCCCTACCTTCCTATCATAGATATTCTTAACAAAACCTTCCCCAAGGAAAAACTTCAGAGCAAGGTTATTCTTCTTGGAACCTCTGCGGCAGGTTTGCTTGATCTTCGCTCCACGCCAGTGGGAAACCAGTATCCCGGTGTTGAAGTGCATGCCAATATTATTTCGGGAATTCTTAATCAGAATATTCCAGTTTTTCCTGATTACACTATGGGGTTGGAGGTAATCAGTATTTTCCTTATTGGTGTGCTTATGATTTTGCTTCAGCCACGATTAAGTCCTGGCTGGAACATCGTTCTGCTTGCCTTGCTTATATCATTCATGGTTTCCCTCAATATCTATTTCTGGAACCTTGGTGTAGTGATGCCGATTGCTTCAGAACTGCTTTTAGTTGTTGGCTTGTTTCTGGTTCATATGTCTTATGGATATTTGTTTGAATTCAGGGGCAAACAACAGATGACTAAACAGTTTGGTCAATATGTTCCGCCCGAGATTGTAGAAGAGCTTTCTGAAAATCCTGGCGCCATTAGTTTTGAAGGACAGGCTAAGGAACTCACAGTTCTGTTTTCTGATGTGCGTGGTTTTACTTCCATTTCTGAAGGACTGGATGCAAGAGAGCTAGCTTCATTGATGAATCAGTATCTCACGCCAATGACAGGCATCATTCATGAAAAAAGAGGCACCATCGATAAATACATGGGGGATGCCATCATGGCATTCTGGGGTGCGCCATTAGACGAGCCGCGTCATGCCTTACTCGCCATGGAAGCATCGATGGAAATGCTTACCAGACTAGGACCTATGAATGAGGAATTTAAAGCGAGAGGTTGGCCTGAAGTAAAAATAGGCATTGGTTTGAACACAGGCGTTATGAGCGTGGGCAACATGGGTTCAGATTTCAGAATGGCCTACACGGTAATGGGAGATGCTGTGAATTTGGGTTCTCGATTGGAAGGCCTAACCAAGCAATATGGTGTATCTATGATTGTCAGTGAATTTACGGCAGCAGCAGTGCCAGAGTTTGCTTATATTCAACTTGATTGCGTACAGGTAAAAGGAAAGCTGGAGCCTGTTGTGATTTTGCAACCGCTTTGCCGTGTTGAGCAGCTTACTGATCTTCAGAAATCTCAATTAGAAAAACATTCTCATGCAATCGAAGCTTACTGCCATCAGGATTGGGAGAAGGCGAAGAAACTGTTTGCAGAATTGATTACTGAGGAATCTGATCGTTTGATTTATAAAATCTATCTCGAACGCATTAGTATTTTTGAAAAAAATCCACCACCTGAAGATTGGGATGGTGTTTTCACTCACACCAGTAAATAATTTTTCAGCTACCGGAAATTTTCACCTGAAAGTTTTTCTTGATAAGGAAATCTTTAAGGCTATCTCGATGGTCGCCCTGAATTTCGATGACGCCATCCTTGACTGTTCCGCCACTATTACATTGTTGCTTTAATATTTTTGCAAAATCCCGGAGTTCTTTTTCGTTACCGCCGATACCCTTGATTAAAGTAACTCCCTTACCTTTTCTGCCTTTGGTTTCTCTTGAAATAATCAGGCAATCACTTTTTTCATAGATGAGATCTTTGTTACATCGGCATGAAGACAGTGCCTGCTTGCATTGAGGGCAGGTCTTGCCGAGATCAGTGGAATAGACTAGAGCCATCTATTTGTTTGCCATTTCAGTTTGCCGGTGTATCAATCGAGCATCTAGTCCGTGATTTTTCTGTATTTCCCTTGCGAAAAGAGTAAGGGCTTGCCAGGTCGGGTTTCGAAATCCGTGACTTTACCAACGAAAATAATGTGATCGCCGCCATCCAGTTTTTCAAAGGTGTCACAGTCAAAATGAACCAGACTGTCAGGCACAAACTTACAGCCATTCTTTGTTCTCGCCCAGTCATAATTATCAAGGCTGTGTTCATCTTTTTTTGAAAACTGGTTTGAGAGCTCATGTTGGTCTTCATTAAGGATGTTAACGGTGAAGGATTCGGTTTCAATAAAGGTTTCAAAAAGGTCTGAATTTCTGTTAATGCTCCAGAGCACTAAAGGTGGGTCGAGTGACACGGAAGAAAAGGAGTTGATGGTGAGCCCAAGATCACCTTTGTTTTTACAATTAACGGTGATGATGGCAACACCTGTGGCAAAGTTCCCCAAGCTGTTACGGAATGCTTTCTGATCAAAACTCATGATTGACTCGTTGTTCTTTCTGTTTTGGAATGCGATGTGATAGCTAGGATTATGCCTGTTTTTTTAGTTAAGTAATCGTCTATTTGAATGGTTGGGGCATTTCAGCTAGTTATGATATCGAGGTCTTAGATTCATGATTGGCGCTTCTAATAACAAAAAGGCAAAGCAGGCAAGTAGGCTAGCCAGTAAAATACTGAGTATGCCTGCAAAGCCCATCCAGAGTTCTAGATGGGTCATATAATCAATTTGAAAAAGGCGGAAATTGTAATTCATGTTTCGCATGACAAAATCAACAGAAAGATAATGAAACAGATACATGGCATACAGTAGGTGTCCAAAAGGATAAAAGAAACGACTCGACATGGCTTTGTTGAATCGTTTGGCGTGGTGGCTTGAGAATAGGCCGCAAAATAATAACCAAGCCGCACAAAGACAGACCACAGTCCTTCTTGCAATGTTCAAGACGATATTAATGTACTGAGGAAGTTCAAAACCTTCCATCAGAACGGGAAGCAGGCACAGGGTGAGTGCCGTCACCATAGCAACAATAGTAATAGGCCCTGCCAATGAAGAATCGAGAAGTTTCTGACTTCCCTCATTTTTATAACGATAAGCAAAAGCAACAGCGATACCGCCAATGAATGCACCGAAACGGGTATAGGAATTGTCATAGAGTGTTACAAAATAATGAGCGAAAAGTTGCTGGTTAAAAATAATACCTTTAATGCTTTTCTCACTGAAAACGGGATCGTTAAGGATGATAAATGCGCGTATCAGTAGAGAAATGATGAGTAAGCTTATTAGGTGTGAGAATGGATGTCGGGTTTTGAGAAGAATAAAAATCAGGTAGAGAGGCAGTAATAAATAAAACTGTTCTTCAACAGCAAGACTCCAGGTGTAAGGTAATGCATAAGCATCGTAGTTGTTGAAGAAGTTCTGTATGTAGAAAAAATTTGGCCAGAGATTGATATTATCTTTAGCAACCAGACTGTAGATAATTAGAGTTAGAAAATAAACGGGTGTCAGTCTGAGGAAACGGCTTAAATAAAATAGTTTGGTGTTGAAACTGCCTGTTTCCTGATGTTGTTTTAATAACAGATTAGTCATCAGGAAAGCGCTGACCATAAAAAAACCATCTACAGCGACATCGCCATTAAAAACCCATTGAAGGTAAACAGGTGTTTGTTCAATAAGGCGTGACCACTTTTCCATACCAAAGGAATATTGTGGGTAACTTACACAATGCCCAAGGATGACCCAGAATATGCCTATTGCACGATAGCCATCGAGAAATGCCCATCGGTCGTTTTCCCTAATAAGCAGTGTATGAAGATTCTTTTTTAAGGACCAGGCAGAAACAATGTTTTCCAGATTAATGTTCACAGGTTTTCTGGTGGTTTATTTTGGTCGAAGGTTCATGATGGGAAGCTCGATCAACAGAAAAGTAATCATGCTCAGAATCATAGTGCATATAAAGCTTAGGATAAAAGCCAAAAGTATAAATGGAATAAACACTTCGCTAATATCTATCTGGTAGTATTCAATATTTGCTTTTAGGTTGAGCATTACAAAACCTACTGCGATATAGTGAAAAAGATACATGGAATAGAGTAGATGTCCGAAAGGGTGAAAGATTTTTAATGACATAAAATTAAGATATCGTTTGGCTAAGTGGTTAGGGTAAAGACCGCAAAGAATCAACCAGGTCGACGAAAACGTGAATATATTACGTTTACAAGTTTGCCAGAAAATATTGAATTCATATGTCATAAGAAAATCTTTATGGAGAACTGGTACTAATAGCAATGCAAACCAGATTAATAAACAAAAATGAGTTAACCATAGCGCGCTTTTTGTTTGCATGAATTCCTGAATTTCACTGGATTTGTATCTGAAGATGTAGGCTGCAAATATTCCGCAAATAAAAGCACCGTAGCGTGTATATAAATTATCATAAAAAGACACAAACCAGTGTTCAAAATATTTTTCGTTAAAAACGATTTCTTTAAAAGGTGTTGTTCTAAGAATTTCATCATTCATGACGAAATAAAGCCTGATTAAAAAAGAAAATAAAAAAAGGCCAGCTAACCACGCAATTTTTTGATTGCTTTTATAGAATATAAAAATCAGGAAAGGCGGTAGAAGCACATAAAACTGTTCTTCCAAAGCTAAGCTCCAAGTGAAATGCATGAATATCTGGTCGTAATCCTGAATGAAATTTTGTAGATATATGAAGTTTGGCCATAGAGTTTTGGTTTCTAGCGCATCAGGTTGAACCGATAAATAAACGCCTATTGCAAGGAAATAGGCTGGTGTAAGACGCATGTATCGACTTAAATAAAAAATGCCAACTTTAATTTTTCCTCTTTCCTGATGTTGCTTCATTAACATGTTCGCCATCAGAAAAGCGCTAATCATGAAGAATGCATCGATAGCGTTATCACCATTAATCATCCAATGAAAATACATGGGCATGTTTTCAACGGTTTTTCGCCACCAGTCCATGCCATATTCGAACTGTAATGAAAAAATGCAGTGACCAGAGATAACCATTGCGATGCCAATAAAGCGCCAGCCATCCATGAATGCCCAGCGATCATTGGTTCTATAAAAAATAGTTCTAAAGTTGTTTTTTAGTGAATAGGCTTCTTTAACGTCTTTTAAAGTGAGTGCCACAAACGGGTTTCCTTATTTAGATTAATTTTTTTTCTTGTAAATCAGGTCTTCCATATGTAGTGGAAATGTTCCAGTTTTACGATCCTTGAAAAAATGCTCCAGTGTTTTTGTAATTGTTGGAAATGCCAGTTCTTTCCATGGTATTTCCTCTTCCAGATACAAACGACTTTCCAGGCTTTCATCGCCAGCGGCATGTGCGCCGTCAACCACATCTGCCTTAAAGAGAATATAAACCTGATTAATCGACGGAAGATTGAAAATACTGTAAAGCGTCATATTTTCCAAGGTGGCACAAGCTTCTTCCCAGCATTCTCTTGCAGCACCCTGTTCTAGAGTTTCACCATTTTCCATAAAACCAGCTGGCAATGTCCAGAAACCGTGACGGGGTTCGATAGCGCGTTTGCAAAGCAGCACTTTGTCTTCATACACAGGAAGTACACCGCAGACAATATTCGGGTTCTGGTAGTGAATGATGCCGCATTGGCTACAAACAGAGCGTTCCCGATTGTCTCCCTGGGGAATGAGCAGTCTGTTTTCCGCTCCACAATGACTACAGTACTTCATGAAAATCCACTCTTGAAAATTCCCGGAAGTGTAACATGGCATTCCTTGGCTCAAAAACCTTCGCTGACGCTCTTTCAGTATGCTGGAACTGTGGCTTGAGCGTGAGAATTCTTTTAGTATCTCTTTATTCTTAGTTAGCACTGCAATTGAATACCTTATTTCATGATTCTGACACGTTTACGGCAAAATCTTCCCGAGCTCGAAACCCATGTGATTGGTGATGCAGATCACAATGCGGATTCCCTGAATGCGGCAGTGTTGGCAGCATTTACTCAGGGTGGTTCTGAACCTGAGTTAATCTTGACCCAGCGTAGCAAGGACATGCGTAGTCATGCGGGTGAGGTGGCTTTTCCTGGGGGAAAGATAGAGCGAGTCGATAACACTTTGGTCGACACGGCACTAAGGGAAAGTCAGGAAGAAATCGGCTTGCTACCACATCAGGTAGAGGTGATTGGTCAAATTGAAGCCATGCACTCGAGACAGGGCGTAAAAGTTCAACCGATTATTGGGCTAGTTGATGCTGACCTGGATTTTGAGCCCACAAGCGAAGAACTTGATTCAGTCTTCAAGGTACCAGTATCCCTGTTCTATGATGATTCCGCAAAAATCATTCATCGTTTTGAAATGAATAATAGCCTGATAGAAATGCCAGCGTTTCGATTTCAGGATTACACTATTTGGGGTTTAACGGCGGCAATGATTGTGAAGATTCTGAATCAGGTGAATGAAGAACAGATAACCCAACCCGAAATTCGTTTTCGGTCATTGAAGTAAGAGGAAAGATTATGATTTATCAATTAGGCGATAAAAAAGTTGAATTCAAAGGTGATGATTATTGGGTTGCCGATAATGCAGTTGTCTTGGGTTCTGTGGTTCTTGAACAGGATGCCAGCGTCTGGTTTAACTGTGTGGTTAGAGGAGATAGTGATTTAATTACCATTGGGGAAGGAAGCAATGTTCAGGATGGTTCTGTGCTTCATACTGACCCTGGCTATAAGTTAACGATAGGTAAAGATTGCACGATTGGTCATAAAGTCATGCTACATGGTTGCCAGATTGGTGATAACACTCTGATTGGTATTAACTCTGTAGTACTTAACGGAGCTAAGATTGGTAAGAACTGTTTAATCGGTGCAAACAGTTTGATTCCAGAAGGAAAGGAAATTCCAGATGGTTCTATGGTGCTTGGAAGCCCTGGGAAAGTGGTTCGACAACTCAGTGAAGGACAGATTCAGGTAATAGGCTTGAGTGCAAAACATTACGTCCAGAATTTCAAACGATTTAAAAAGGAATTGAAACCTCAGGAAGGTTGCTAGATTTTTTTCTTGATGAAATTTTCTAGCCGTAGAGTGCTGTCCTGATTTGCTCATCATCAACATTCTTGCTGTCGTTAACGAGAATGATGAGTGAATCACCATGAATCTGTTCAGAAGCGTCGGGATTTGTGTGCACTTTTGCATGCTCGTCAATATAGGCAAGCGGTAATCCTATTTCCGCGTTCACGATTTTGTTAACCACCTCTGACCAATGCATATTGCGAATGGTTATATCAAAACGTTGGGGATAATCACCTTTATGTGTAAACAGGTTTTCGAGAACCTGTTCTGTGCCAGGCGCTTCCATAGAGCGCGTGATAATCTCCGGATAAGCGCGAATAGGACGAACAACTGAATCCGCCCCATGTTCACGAAAGCGTTTGCGATTATTGTCATCCACAACTTCAGCGAGAATGTAAGCGGTGCTTTCAAACTCCTGAATTCGATGAAGGATGTCAAAACTAATACTGTCTGACAGGGTATCACTGTAGTTTCTGGCAATAATAATGATGTATGACGCGTGTTCGATATTGAGTTTGTGTAATAACTCTCCACTTTCAGGTCTTCCGTGTACATGAACTGCACCCAGATCCCTGACAACTTGTGGCAATCCTTCTTCAAAATGATCACTGACAATCTGTATGGGCGTTGTGGCAAGTCTTGGTGTTAGTTTGATTTGTTCAATCAGACGCGTGAGATAACGGTGGGTATCCTGCTCTGGTGTATTGATAATCAGAATATGGTCTTTCATGCTGGTCCACTCCCAAAGGCCTTTTCTTTTGCGTTCTTTTTTTTCAAGTCTGTAGTCAATGTATTCAGCTGCGAGTTTAGCGAGTAGCGCAATACCACCTAGATAAATTAAAACAATGGTGGATGCTCTACCAAGATCTGTTTTAGCAGACAGGTCTCCATAACCGACGGTGGTAATGCTTGTCATGGTTAACCAGATAGCATCACGTGGCGAGAGGTTTTCGAAAGCTATCATGGCGGCAGTATGCAAAGTCACAATCAGTAAAAATAAAATCACTGAGTTGACAAACTGGTCAAAGATTTCAGAACCTGAAGACGGAGAAAGATTCTTTCTTTTATTCAGTCGGTTTCTTATCTGGAGATTTGGAAACTGCACTAATTTGCTCGTTAGAAGTTAATTTCTTGGCGTTATTCTTACTGTCTTGGCAAGCAAAAGCAAACCCGCTAAGGTTGCGTGCGTATTTCGATTATCTTTATTTGAGGGTTTATATGACAGGCATCAATCAATCAACAGTCAATATTGGAACACCCCTAAGTGAGAATGCTTTCAAGGTGCTTTTGTGTGGATCAGGAGAGCTTGGTAAAGAAGTTGTGATTGAGTTGCAACGCTTTGGTGTAGAAGTGATAGCCCTTGACCGTTATGCCAATGCGCCGGCTATGCAAGTAGCTCATCGTTCCCATGTGATTTCCATGCTTGATGGCGAAGCCTTGAGAAAAGTCATTGAACTGGAAAAACCAGATTTGATTGTTCCTGAAATTGAAGCGATTGCCACAGACACGTTACAAGAACTGGAAAACGAAGGTTTTACCGTCATTCCTACAGCGAATGCTGCTCGCTTGACCATGAACAGAGAAGGTATAAGACGTTTAGCTGCTGAAGAACTGGGCTTGTTAACTTCTCCTTATCGTTTTGCCGATTCGAAGGAAGCTTATCTTCATGCCTTGAAGGAAATTGGATTGCCTTGCGTGGTCAAACCGATCATGAGTTCTTCAGGTAAGGGACAAAGCACTGTGAAAACAGAGTCTGATATTGAAAAAGCCTGGCAATACTCACAGGAAGGTGGTCGAACAGGTTCTGGGAAAATCATCATCGAGGGTTTTGTTGATTTTGATTATGAGATTACTTTATTGACAGTGCGGCATAGGGATGGAACGAGTTTCTGTGAACCCATTGGTCATGTGCAGGTTGATGGAGACTATCGACAATCCTGGCAGCCGCAACTGATGAGTGCAGTGGCTTTGGAGAAAGCCCAGACGATTGCTGGAAAAGTAACAGCAGCCTTGGGTGGGCGTGGGATCTTTGGTGTTGAATTTTTTGTAAAAGGCGATGAGGTTTATTTTAGCGAAGTATCACCACGTCCACATGATACAGGATTGGTTACATTGATTTCACAAGATTTGTCTGAATTTGCTTTACATGCGAGAGCGATTCTAGGATTGCCTATCCCGGCAATTCGTCAAATGGGTCCCTGTGCATCCTCTGTTATTCTTCCTGAAGGCCAATCTAGCTCGCCACTGTTCATGCATCTTGAAAAGGCCCTCAGTGAAGAAGACACGCAACTGCGTTTATTTGGAAAGCCAGAAATTTCTGGTCGACGAAGGATGGGTGTCTGTCTTGCTCGCGCCGAGACAATTGAAAAGGCAATTGAGAAAGCAATCAGGGCTTCTGGAGCAGTTGACTGTCAGTTATAAAATTAGAATAACTTAAAAGACAGCTTACTCCTCAGTCTCATTAGGATTGATTTCCAGTGTAAGTTGCCTGCCATCTCTCAGTCGTGCCTTGAGTGTTTTAATGGTGTTATCTTTTATCTGAATAGTTTCAAAAAGATAGTCATCAATTGAGACGCACATCGGACTGGAAGGAATAAATTCCAGTTGAGCAATAATCAAGCCGCTTATGGTTTTTGGGCCATCAACAGGAAGTTGCCAACGTAAATCACGATTAATATCACGAATACTGGAACTACCATCAAGCAGATAGCTGCCGTCTTCCTGTGTCGTAATATCCTGATGCCCTGCATAGGCAAAATCGGTGGTGAAGTTGCCAACGATTTCTTCAAGAATATCTTCAAGTGTGACAAGACCCTGCACATCTCCGTATTCGTCAACAACAAGACCAATACGACGCTTCTCTTTCTGAAAATGAATAAGCTGCGTATGTAAAGGTGTACCTTCTGGTACGTAATACGGCTCGCGTGTTATCTGCATCAATTCTGCCTTGTTGATTTCCTCAAGATCCATCAGACGGCTGATGTTGCGCAAATGAATGATGCCGGAAATCCTGTTCAGGTCTTCGGTATAAACCACAATGCGAGTGTGTTGACTAATGCTGATTTGCTCCATGATGTCATCAATATCATCATTGAGATCGATACCAAAAATCTCGTTTCTTGGCACCATAATGTCTTCAACGGTGATGGATTCCAGATCGAGAATATTCAGTAGCATGTCCTGGTGTCTTCTTGGAATAAGCGAACCTGCTTCAATCACCACAGAACGTAATTCTTCAGAATCCAGTGCGTCATTATTTTTAGCCTGTATGTGAAAACCGAAAAGGCGAATGAGGAAATGGCTGAATAAATTAACAAGCCATACGAAAGGATAAAGTAAACTCAACAGAGGTTTTAAAATTAAGGAAGCAGGAAAAGCAAAACGCTCTGGAATGAAGGCGGCCATGGTTTTTGGCGTGACTTCCGCAAAAATAAGAATAATCAAGGTTAATAAACCCGTTGCAATGGCAACACCTGCATCACCAAAAATTCTTAAGCCGATAATGGTTGCAATGGAAGACGCGAGAATATTAACGAAATTATTTCCAATCAGGATTACGCTAATCAGTCGGTCTGTTCTGTCGAGTAGGGATTGTACGCGCAAGGCACCGCGATGCCCTTTATTCGCAAGATTTTTTAAGCGATAACGGTTAATAGACATCATGCTGGTTTCTGAACTGGAAAAGAAAGCAGACAGGATAATCAGGACGATTAGTGCAATGATCAAAAAACTGAGGGGAATGTCATTCATGACGATTAAATAGCGTTACCTATCTAGTTCCTATTTAGCAAGATTTCCAGAACGAATTTGCTGCCCAGAAAAGCCAGAAATAAAAGCGCATAACCTGCTAACACAAATTGAATTGCACGCATTCCTCGCCAGCCAAATGCAAGTCGACCATAGAGTAAGGCTGAAAAAATTACCCATGAGATCAGGGAAAGAATCATTTTATGGGCCACATGTTGGGCAAAAGGGTTTTCCAGAAAAATAAACCCTGTTCCGATAGAAAGTGTCAGGAAAACAATGCCAATGGAAATCATTTCAAAAAGTGATTTTTCCAGAGTCTGTAAAGGCGGAAATGTTCCTCGCCAGGAATGGGAAAGTTTGTTTTTTAACTGATAGTCGAGGGAAGCAATGAATAGGGCCTGACCTGCAGCAATGCTAAGCATGCTGAAAGCAATTAGCGAAATGATGATGTGTAGTAATTCTTCTGCATCAATATTAATCAGTGGGTTGGCTTTACTCGGAAATATCATCACCAGTAGCAATGAAAGCCCAGCAATGGGAAAAGCGAACAGAGACAGGTTAATGGTTGGACGATAAAGGCTCGAAGAAATAGTCATGGACGCAATTAGCCAGCCAATCAGGCAAAGCACATTGACCAGACCGAGATAAATACCAGAATCCTGATTGATTAATTGAACAAGAAAAATGCCATGAAGAATCAGGAGGGGCGAGCTAAGTAGTGCCAGTTTTGTTGAGCTGCCGTGTTGGTTGTTTTCAAGACGACTACGAAAAATAATCACCCACAGAATCAGGTAACCAAACAGACTGATGAGTGCGAAAGGCCATTCGAGAGCAGAAAGAAAACCGTCATTTCCTTGAAGTTGTGACACGGGCGATTGAATATTATGAGTATCTGTTTTGATGAATGAAGCGCTTAGTTTAGTGCTTCAATGCTTTTACTGGCAATGTTTATTCCGCATTGGCCTGCTTTTGCACTATAATTTACGCCCTGTCTATTAGGCAAAAATAAATCAAAGTGGATTTAACTGTATATGGCTATGTTTGAAAACCTCAGTGACCGTCTATCGCAAAGTCTTCGGAATATTGCAGGTGTTGGTAAGTTATCGGAAGAAAATATCCGTGACACCTTGAAAGAAGTGCGTATGGCCTTGCTGGAGGCAGATGTTGCTCTGGATGTTGTTAAGCCTTTTGTCGAGCGTGTTAAAGAAAGCGCTTTGGGCTCTGAGGTTATTCAGAGCATCGATCCAGGACAGGCCTTTGTAAAAATTGTAAATGAGAATCTTATTGATGTTCTTGGTCCAGAATTTTCTGGATTAAACCTATCAAGACCAGCACCTGTCGTGATTCTTATGGCTGGCCTTCAGGGTGCGGGTAAAACCACCTCTGTTGCCAAACTCGCAAAATGGATTAAAGAAGAACATAAGAAAAGTGTGATGGTAGCGAGCGCAGACGTCTACCGTCCTGCCGCTATCCAGCAACTTGAAACCCTTGCAGGGGAAGTTGAAGCACGTTTTTTCCCCAGTGATGCAAGTCAGAAACCTGTCGATATAGCCAATGCTGCTATTTCCGCAGCAAAAAGCCAGATGATGGATGTGTTGATTCTGGATACAGCGGGTCGTTTGCACGTTGATGATGACATGATGCAGGAAATAAAGAGCCTGCATGCAGCCATCAAGCCCGCCGAGACACTTTTTGTTGTCGATGCCATGACGGGTCAGGACGCAGCCAATACCGCAAAAGCGTTTAATGATGTGCTTGAATTAACCGGCGTTATCCTGAGTAAAGCCGATGGTGATACCCGAGGGGGTGCTGCTTTATCGGTAGCTTCTATAACAGGTAAACCCATCAAATTTCTGGGTGTCGGTGAAAGGGTCGATGGTCTTGAGCCTTTCCATCCAGAGCGGATTGCTTCACGAATTCTTGGAATGGGCGATATTGTCAGCCTGGTTGAGGAAGCAGAACGGAAACTGGATAAGAAGAAGGCGGAAAAGCTTGCCAAGAAATTTAAGAAGGGTAAGGGCTTTGATCTGGAAGACCTGAAAGACCAGTTCCAGCAGATGAGGAATATGGGTGGTATGGCCAGTATGGTGGAGAAGCTACCTGGTATGGGTCAGGTAGCTGATCAGCTTCAGGATAGTGCTCAGCAGAAACAATTGAAACAGATGGAAGCAATCATTGATTCCATGACCCTTAAGGAGCGTAGAAAGCCAGATTTAATCAACGGTTCTCGTAAGAAAAGAATAGCTGCAGGCTCTGGAACCCAGATTCAGGACGTTAATAGGCTGCTGAAACAGCATAAGCAGATGCAGAAAATGATGAAAAAGCTCAAGCAAAAAGGCGGTATGGCCAATTTGATGAGAGGGCTTGGGGGTATGAATCAAGGGGGCGGTTTTCCTCCAATGGGCTAGCATTTGCCCCCCTATCTGATTCACCTAAATATACTTTGATTTTTGTCGCGCATCCCTTAGAATACGCGCCCTTTGGTGGGTGCTGCCCAGTTCGGCTCCCCTGATATAGAACTAGTCGATTAACAGTTAATAGTAGCCTGAGTAGGAAATATTTATGGTAGTGATTCGCTTAACAAGAGGCGGCGCTAAGAAACGTCCTTTTTATCATATCGTTGTTGCTGATTCCCGTCGTGCACGAGATGGCCGTAACATTGAGCGCATTGGCTTTTTCAACCCAAGAGCAACGGGTGGTGAAGAGCGTTTGCGTCTGGATATGGATCGCATGGAGTACTGGATTGGTACTGGTGCTCAACCATCAGATCGCGTTAAGTCCCTGATTAAAGAAGCAAAAAAGGCAGCGTAATTAGCCAGATTCTTTATTGAAGGGCTGAGGTATCCGTGCATCAGCAGAAACAGGCATTGGTGTTAGTTGGCAGGATAACCTCGGTTTTTGGAATCAAGGGTTGGGTGAATGTGTATTCCTATACTGACCCTGCTGAAAATATTCTGGATTTTTCAGAATGGTTGTTAAGTCCATCTGAAGGTGATGGACAGGGGAAAAGGCAGAGTATTCCCGAGTTGAAAGACTGTCAGCCGATCAAGCTAAGTCGGGGACAGCGAAGCGGCAAGAAAATCATTGCCCAACTGGCTGATAGCCAGACACCTGAAGAAGCTGCTCGTTTTGTAAGACATGATGTTTTTGTAAGGCGAGAAGAACTTCCTGAACTGGAAGAAGGGTACTACTGGATTGACCTGGAAGGTCTGCAGGTGGTTAACCTGCAGGGACAGGTGCTTGGAAAAGTTAGCAGAATGATGGAAACCGGCGCCAACGATGTCATGGTAGTGCTGGCAGAAAATGGGGAAGAAAACCTGATTCCCTATGTAGAAGGGCGTTATGTGCTTGATGTGAATCTTGAGGATTCCTTAATCAAGGTTGACTGGGAAACACTAGAAGACGATTAGCTGTTTCAAAGACAGCAGGAGAGGAAAAATGTGGGTAGCAGTGCTGACACTTTTTCCTGACATGTTTAAGGCAATAACAGAACATGGTGTTACTTCCCGGGCAATAGACGAGGGGAAGCTTGAAATAAATCTCTGGAACCCTCGGGATTTCAGTAAGAATAAATATCAAAGTGTCGATGACAGACCCTTTGGTGGTGGTCCAGGCATGGTGATGCAGGTAGAACCCCTGCTAGGCGCTCTGGAAGCTGCGAAAGCAGCGGCAGCAAGTTTGGGTAAGCAGGCAAAAGTGGTTTATCTGTCTCCTCAGGGAAAGGTTTTATCCCAGAAAGCAGTGAATACCTTTGCCAAGCATGATGCCTTGATATTGATAGCAGGGCGTTATGAAGGTATCGATGAGCGTTTCATTGAAACCTTTGTGGATGAAGAATGGTCCATTGGTGATTATGTCCTGAGTGGCGGTGAGTTGGCCTGTATGGTTTTGCTCGATGCAATCATCAGGCAATTACCGGAAGCACTGGGTCATGATGACTCAGCATATTTTGATTCCTTTGCAGAAGGAAATCAGGGTTTACTGGATTGTCCTCATTACACAAGACCGGAAGTTATTCTGGCAAAACCAGTACCTGAAGTCCTCTTGAGTGGACATCACGAGAAGATTAAAGACTGGCGTTTACAACAAAGTGTGTTGCGAACTCTGGAAAGAAGACCCGATATTCTGGAACAACTGAAAAAACAGGATGCCTTGAGTAAAGATGTCGAGAAAATATTAAGTCAGCTACTGAAAGAGACAGAAGCAGACTTGAAATAAAAGAAAGCAACAAGCGAAAGTAATAATAGAAAGCAACAACAGAGAATTAATTTAAGAGTTAACTGTCAGGAGCAACTCATGTCTGGTAACAAAATCATTCAAGCACTTGAAACGGAGCAATTGAGAACCGATCTTCCCGAGTTTTCACCTGGTGATAGCGTTGTGGTAAAAGTGAAAGTAATCGAAGGGTCGAGAGAGCGTTTACAGTCTTTCGAAGGTGTGGTGATTGCTGTCAGGAATCGCGGCATCAACTCAGCATTTACTGTAAGAAAAATTTCTCATGGTGTAGGCGTTGAGCGTGTATTCCAGAAACACAGCAAACTTATTGATAGCGTCGAAGTGAAACGTCGTGGTGCAGTAAGGCAAGCCAAACTTTACTATCTCAGAGAGCGTTCAGGTCGTTCTGCGCGTATTAAAGAAAAACTGAATTAATGATTCTGGGCGAAAGCCCGATCATTAGTCTTTACCTTTCAGGGAAAGCCTGTAAACCTTGAGTTTCCAGGCTTTTTTTGTGTCCATTCGACAGTCAGGTAGAATATGTCTGCAGAATCCTTATCCAGACAACATGAAGAAAATCTTTCTTTAATCAGTGCTTATCTTGATGCGCTGTGGCTTGAGAAAGGTTTAAGTGATAACTCGCTTGCTTCTTATGGTAGTGATTTAAAGAAATTTTCTGAGTGGCTTACTGCTGAAGAAGAAAACTCCTTGCTTAATGTTAGCCGTAGTCAGATTTTTGATTATCTTGCCTTGAATATAACGAAGAGTGCGCGGTCCAGTGCGCGGTTTTTATCGTGTCTCAGAGGATTCTATCGTTATGCGCTAAGGGAAAATCTGGTTCAGGAAGATCCGAGTGCCCAGATTGAATTTCCTAAACTGGGTAAACCCTTGCCGAAGGCCTTGAGTGAAAGTGATGTGGAAGCTTTGCTGGCAGCGCCGAATACAGAAGAAGCGATTGGTTTGCGAGATAAAGCCATGTTAGAGCTTCTCTATGCCTGTGGTTTAAGGGTGAGTGAACTGGTGGGCTTAGAGATGTCACAGATTAATTTGCGACAAGGTGTAGTGAGACTCTTCGGAAAAGGTAATAAGGAAAGGCTTGTTCCCATGGGGCAAGAAGCGATTTCGGTACTTGAACATTACTTTAAACATGGACGATCCCAGTTGTTAAATCAGGGCTTGAATGATGTTGTTTTCCCCAGTCAGTTAGGAAAAAAAATGACCCGACAGACTTTCTGGCATCGCATAAAGCACTATGCATTGGTGGCAGGTATTGAAAAAGAACTTTCTCCACATACCTTACGTCATGCATTTGCTACCCATCTGCTGAATCACGGTGCAGATTTGCGTGTGGTACAGTTACTATTAGGTCATAGTGATTTATCAACCACGCAAATTTATACTCACATTGCAAAACAGCGATTACATGATTTGCATAGGGAACATCACCCTAGAGGTTGATGTCCAAGCAAGAGAGAGACTAGAAGGTGAAATTGTGAAAATAAAAGGCATTGTACTGAATCTGTTATTTCTAGCAGTTATTGCTTCAGGAGGCTATTTGTTAGCAACCAAAGGCTTGAGTGGCGCTTTTGCAAAGAACGATTCTGAAAAAACAACAGGACAAAAAACTTCTGGTGATATTGAAGCAGTAAAGCGGGCCATTATTGCAAGGCTGCAACAGATAGATGGGACGATTGATGATATTTCGGTTGAAGAGACTCCCGTTGAAGGTGTGTATTGGGTTTTGTTACCTGGTAATCAGATGCTTCTGATGAGTGCCGATGGACGTTATGTTCTGGGAAGTACGTTGGCAGAATTGACTGACAAGGAAATGGTCAAGGTGGACAGTAGTATTCAGGCAACTGCTGCTGTTGAGAAGAAGGATATTGCCAAAAAGGGTTTTGAAGCCACTCAGGGAAATCAGATAGTGTTCAAAGCAGAAGGCGAGAAAAAAGGTGAGGTCTATGTGTTCACTGATGTACATTGCGGTTACTGCAAGAAATTCCATCAGGATGTGC
The DNA here is from genome assembly GCA_040235395.1 of Pseudomonadales bacterium. Taxonomy (GTDB): domain Bacteria; phylum Pseudomonadota; class Gammaproteobacteria; order Pseudomonadales; family JBECKS01; genus JBECKS01. The sequence continues at coordinate 21,077 of JBECKS010000061.1, forward strand.
CAAACCTAAACAAAGCGGGCATTGATGTTCACTATCTTGCGGGTCCTTTCTTTTCAAGAGACAGGGAATCCCTTGAGAAAGTCTGGTGCTCTGCTAATCCTCAGGAAGCCCTGAGTATGGCAAAGTTTCAGGATAAACTGGATGCTGTTTCAGTAACGGAACAATGCAAACAGATTGTGACCGATCATATTACCTTAGGTCAGAAATTGGGTATTCGAGGAACGCCTGCAACTTTTACCAAAGATGGTGAGCAGCTGGGGGGTTATGTTCCACCCGATCAACTGATTGCTAAAATCACTGGCAATTCAGCCCAATAAAAATTCATAAAATCAGTTTGCTCACTTAAAGGAAGACTCGAGCTTCTGTTATAATTGCCCGCTTTTATAAATAGCCTGTCCACTGTCTGGGTGGGTCTGAACACATTCCAATTTATCTGGAATTACACCTAACAAGAGTTATTTAATGTATGCATGATCAATCCGTGATCAAGGTAGGTATCGTTGGTTTGGGTACTGTTGGAAGTGGTACTTTCAACATACTGAGTCGTAATGCTGATGCAATTTTTCTGAAAACCGGGAAACGCATCAGGGTAAGCCATATCGGTGCGCGACGTGATAACCCCAATGTGAATATCGCTGATTCTTCGTTTGCTGACGAAGTAAAGGTTTCAAGAGATATCTTTGATGTTGTCAAAGATGATGAGCTTGATATTGTTGTTGAGTTAATTGGTGGAACAGATGTCGCTAAGGAAATCGTTACTTATGCCTTAAAGAGCGGAAAGCATGTCGTGACTGCAAACAAGGCTCTGATTGCTTTACATGGAAATGAATTGTTTGCACTGGCTAAGGCGAATGGTGTAGTGCTTGCCTTTGAAGCGGCGGTAGCTGGCGGGATTCCTATTATCAAGGTGCTTGCCGAAGGCTTGTCTGCAAACAGGATTTCCTGGCTTGCTGGAATTATTAATGGCACAGGCAACTTCATTCTTACTGAAATGAAAAACAAGGGTCGCGATTTCGATAGTGTTTTGAAAGAAGCACAAGCCTTAGGTTATGCAGAAGCTGATCCAACTTTTGATGTGGAAGGTATTGATGCGGCGCACAAACTTTCGATTCTAGCTTCACTTGCTTTTTCTGTACCGATCAATTTTTCACAAGTGTTTACCGAAGGTATTACTGAAATCACTCAAGAGGATTTGCAGTTTGCCGATAGTTTTGGGTACAAAATCAAACACCTTGGCATTGCACGTAGAACTGAAAAAGGCATTGAGGCAAGAGTACATCCAACACTGGTTCCTAATGCCAATCTCCTTACCAAAGTAGATGGTGTGATGAATGCTGTTATGGTGAAGGGTGATGCAGTAGGTAGCACTTTGTATTACGGCGCAGGCGCAGGTGCAGAGGCAACAGGCTCGGCGGTTTGTGCAGATATTATTGATATTGCGCGAGGCGACGTGGGTTCAAAGGAAATTGCTTTTGGAAAGAAACAGAATTTTATTTCCATAGATGAAATCAGATGCGCCTATTATTTACGTTTGGACGTACAGGATCAGGCAGGTGGTTTGGCATCCATTTCGAAAGTATTAAGCAAACAGAACATCAGTATCGAAGGGCTTTATCAACAGGAAGCACCAGAAGAAGATACCGTGGTGCCTGTGGTAATCATTACCCAGAGAGTTGAAGAAAAAGCCATGAATCAGGCAATTAAAAAAATTGAAGCACTGGATTGCACACAAGGCAAAGCAAAAAAAATTCGGATTGAGCACTTCAAATCCTAGTTATTATCAGGTTAAACATAATGAAATATATCAGTACTCGTGGAAAAGCCCCCAAGGCGACATTTGAAGAAGTGCTCTTGCAAGGTCTCGCGCCTGATGGCGGCTTATACCTGCCTGAAACGCTTCCACACTATTCGCGTGAACAGATTCAATCATGGAAGGGGTTGTCCTATCAGGAATTAGCATTGGAAGTCATGTTTCCCTTTGTGGAGGGTTGCATTGAAAGAGACGAGTTAAAACGCATGATTGATGAAAGTTATCAGACCTTTGCTCATGAAAAAGTTGCTCCATTGGTTCAGTTATCAAATAACGAATACATACTGGAACTTTTTCATGGTCCAACACTGGCTTTCAAGGATTTTGCCTTACAACTTTTGGGAAGACTGCTGGATTTTGCGCTGGAAAAACGAGATGAGTACGGCGTGATTCTTGGTGCTACATCAGGAGACACGGGCTCAGCTGCCATTGAAGGTTGCAGGGCATGTTCACGACTTGAAATTTTTATTCTGCATCCTTATCAGCGAGTCAGTGAAGTTCAACGTCGACAGATGACTACGGTGCTTGCTGATAATGTTTTTAATCTTGCCATTGAAGGTAATTTCGATGATTGCCAGAAGATGGTGAAAGATAGTTTTAATAATCAGTCTTTCCTTGAGGGTAAGAAGCGATTGATTGCGGTGAACTCTATTAATTGGGCCCGCATCATGGCGCAAATCGTTTACTATTTTTATGCCACCCTCTCTCTTGATGTTCTGGACAAAGAAGGACAGAAAATTTCTTTTTCAGTACCCACGGGAAACTTCGGTGATATTTTTGCCGGTTATGTTGCGAAAAAAATGGGGCTGCCTGTTGAACGGCTTGTTATCGCTACCAATGCTAACGATATCCTGCATCGTTTTATTAGTCAGAATGATTACTCGCAAACAAAGCTGGTTCATACCTTATCTCCAAGTATGGATATTCTGGTTTCCAGTAATTTCGAACGTTTCCTTTTTGATGTCTTCAATCAGGACGGTGCGGCATTAACGGCCTTTATGGAAAAACTGAATAAGGAAACAGTTTCTGTGGATACTGAAAAGTTGGCCTTTGCCCGTTCGCTTTTCAGTAGCGCAAGTGCAAATGATGAAGAGACCTGTGAAACCATCAAGAATGTTTATCAGGAAAATTCATACCTTCTTGATCCTCATACAGCCATTGGCGTAAAGGCTTCCAGAGAATGTCTGCCTAATCATCCCTATCCGGTTGTGAATCTTGCAACAGCGCATCCTGTTAAATTTTCTCAGGCGATTGAAAAAGCGGGATTGAAGAAACCAGCGCTTCCTGAATACATGAAGGATTTGATGGAAAGGGAAGAGCGATATCACGTGCTGCCCAATGAACTTGCAAAGGTGCATGATTTTATAAAACTGCATGCTCTTTAGTGAGAATGCTTTTAAAGGATGAACACAGATAAGCAGAAAGCAGAATTAATCGAGCGACCACAGCGTTTTTTCGATGCAGATCATCCTTTCGCTAGCCTTGATCCAGTGCTGCAAAGTATCTTGCTTAACCGTGACGTTTCCGCAGTCGATGATTGCGATGCGGATTTATCAAAACTTATTCCGTTCACTTTTTTAAAAGATATTAATAAGGCTTGTGAGCTTCTTTATCAGGCGCTTGTTAATCAGAAAAAAGTGCTTGTTGTTGGTGACTTTGATGCTGATGGTGCTACAAGCACTGCAGTAGCGCTCAAGGGATTGCGTGCTCTCGGTTTTCAACATGTTTCCTATTTGGTGCCTGACCGTTTTAAATTTGGTTATGGCTTAAGCCCAATGATTGTCGAGGAAGCAATTAAACAAAAACCCGATTTAATCATTACGGTTGATAACGGTATTTCCAGTATTGAAGGTGTTGCTCGTGCACGAGAACTTGGTATGGACGTATTGGTGACTGATCATCATTTGCCTGGAAAGGAAATTCCTCTTGCAAATGCAATTATCAATCCCAATCAGCTTGGTTGTGGTTTTCCAGAAAAGTCGCTTGCGGGTGTGGGGGTAATGTTCTATGTCCTTATTGCTTTACGTGCCTATCTGAGGGAAAGAAATTTTTTTGAAGGTCAAGACGAACCCAGGTTAGTGAATCTTTTGGATCTGGTTGCACTGGGAACAGTGGTGGATCTGGTTCCTCTCGAGAGTAACAACCGACGTCTGGTTCAACAGGGTCTACTGCGTGTACGAAAGGGGCATGCTTGTGAAGGTATTAAGGCACTTGCGAGTGTTTCTGGAAGAAATGCAGAACGTTTCCGAAGTTCCGATTTTGCTTTTGCCTTGGGTCCGCGCATCAATGCAGCGGGAAGGCTTGATGACATGTCGATAGGTATTGAATGCTTGTTGAGTGAAGACCCAGCTGAAGCTTATTCCCTTGCGCAAGCCTTGAATGACTTTAACGAAGACCGTAAGCAGATTGAAGGTAGCATGAAAGAAGAAGCACTTGCCTTGCTTCCAGAGATGCATGATGTCGGTATTCATGATTCGCTACTTTGTCTTTATCACGAGCGCTGGCATCAGGGTGTTGTGGGTATAGTTGCTTCACGTTTAAAAGAGATCTATCACCTGCCAAGTATTGTTTTTGCCCAGAATGAAGAACAACCGGATGAATTGAAAGGCTCGGCACGTTCCGTTGCGGGCTTACACATGCGTGACTTGCTTGACCGGGTTGCCAGTCAGCATCCAGAGTTGCTGAAAAAGTTTGGTGGTCATGCCATGGCGGCAGGCATGACGATTCAAAAGAAAGATTTTGAAAGCTTTTCTCAAATTGTTAATGAGCAGATGAATGAGGTTTTGGGATCATCCAGAGAAGATATCCTGCAAGCCAGAATCTTTTTTGATGGTGCCTTGGCAGCTCATCATTTCAATATGGATTTTGCGCGTGCCTTGCAGAATTTTGAACCTTGGGGACAAGGTTTTCCTGAGCCTTTGTTCAAGAACCGTTTTCGCATACTTTCCCAGCGTGTGCTCTCTGAAAAACACCTTAAAATGACGGTCAAACTGGATGCTAGTGAACAGAATTGTGATGCCATCGCCTTCAATGTGCCAAGTGAGTTATGGGTTTATGAAGGGGAGGAGGTTGAGCTGCTTTATAAACTTGATATAAACGAGTTTAGAGGCTTGCAAAATTTACAGTTGATGGTTGAAAAAATTATTCCGCTTTGACATTGAAAATCTGACTCTCTTCTTACTTTGCGTTATGATAGCCAGCCTTGAAAACAGGCATTCCTATTCAAAAACAATTTAATATTTATGGAAGTTAATCCCCTCAAAGAACAGATACAGGACCTTAATGAGCGCATGAAGCTGCTCAGGAGGTATCTTTGACTTTGATATCAAGAAAGAGCGCCTCGAAGAAGTAGAGCGTGAATTAGAAGCACCTGATGTCTGGTCAAATCAGGAAAAGGCACAGGCGCTAGGCAAAGAAAAAGTTTCACTTCAGGATCTTGTAGAAGCTATTGAAGGAATTTGCCAAGGCCTTGAAGATGCCTCTGAATTGTTGGCAATGGTAGTTGCTGAAAACGATGTCGATAGCTTTGAAGAGCTGAAATCCGAATTACAAAAAATTGAAAGCCAAGTGGAAAGTCTGGAATTCAGGCGCATGTTTTCTGGCCCCATGGATGAAAATAATGCTTTCCTTGATATTCAGTCTGGCGCTGGAGGTACTGAGGCTCAGGATTGGGCTGAGATGCTGCTTCGCATGTATTTACGTTGGGGTGAGCAGAATGGCTTTAAGACCGAGCTCATCGAAGCCTCAGCTGGTGAAGTGGCTGGTATTAAGAGTGCTACCATTCGTTTTGAAGGCGAATATGCGTTTGGCTGGTTACGAACCGAAACAGGCGTGCATCGCTTGGTACGAAAGTCTCCATTTGATTCAGGAAATAAAAGGCATACTTCATTTGCGTCAGTTTTCCTTTCACCAGAAGTAGATGACAATATTGATATTGACATCAACCCGGCGGATTTGCGTGTAGATACCTATCGTGCGAGTGGTGCTGGTGGTCAGCACGTGAACAAAACCGATTCGGCGATTAGAATCACTCATATACCAACAGGTGTTGTGGTGCAGTGTCAAAACGACCGTTCCCAACATAAGAATCGTGCCACGGCCATGAAAATGCTTCAGTCAAAACTTTATGAGCTGGAGATGTTGAAGCAGGACGAAGTTAAACAGGCAGCTGAAGATAGTAAATCTGTTGTTGGTTGGGGTAGTCAGATTCGCTCCTATGTGCTCGACCAGAGTCGTATCAAGGATTTGCGAACAAGTGTCGAAACATCAAACACAGGCAGCGTGCTTGATGGTAACCTCAATATGTTTATTGAAGCCAGTCTTAAAGCTGGTTTGTAAATAAAAATAAAAAGCTTGTAATTTTTAAATTGTTAACTGTAAAAATCTGGAAAAACCAATGAGTCAGCAAAACGAAACATCACAAAATGATAGCAATGCACTCACGCAGGAAGAGGAAAATAAACTGATTGCTCTCAGGAGAGAAAAGTTAAAGTTCCTTCGTGAAAACGGTAAGGCATTTCCTAATCATTTTAGACGTGATGCTTTGGCTTTCGAATTACAAGAAGAACATGGTGAGAAAACTAAAGAGCAACTTGAACAGGAAGGCTTGAGTTTTTCTGTTGCTGGCCGTGTGATGTTAAATCGTGGCGCATTTATCGTAATTGAAGATGTCAGCGGACGCATTCAGTTGTATGTGAATCGAAAAGGTTTACCAGAAGAAATGCTTGCCGAGATCAAGACATGGGATATTGGGGATATTGTTGGGGCTAGTGGTGCTTTACATAAATCGGGTAAAGGTGATCTGTATATTGATATGCAGGAAGCCCATTTATTAACGAAAGCGCTTCGACCTTTGCCAGAAAAACATAAAGGGCTTGTTGATCAGGAAATTAAATATCGCCAGCGATACATTGATTTAATTACCAATGCAGAAACCAAGAATGTTTTCCGTATTCGTTCAAAAGTGATTAATGAAATCAGGCACTACCTGAATGAAAGGGATTATCTTGAAGTAGAAACACCCATGATGCACTCCATTCCTGGTGGTGCAGCAGCGCGTCCTTTTGCTACTCATCACAATGCACTGGACATGCCTTTGTTTCTTCGCATTGCACCAGAACTTTATTTAAAGAGACTGGTTGTGGGTGGTTTTGAAAGGGTTTTTGAAATTAATCGTAATTTCAGGAATGAAGGCTTATCCACACGCCATAACCCAGAGTTCACCATGCTTGAATTTTATCAGGCCTATTCCGATTATCGTGACTTGATGGATTTAACAGAAGATATGCTGAGAACCGTTACTCAGAAAGTGTTGGGCAGAACAGAGTTTGATTATCAGGATTTGCATTTTGATTTATCGAAACCTTTCCATCGTATGACAGTGTTTGAGTCTATTCTTGAACGTAATCCATCCATTACGGCAGAAGCACTGTCTGATTTATCAAGCGCCAGAAAGATTGCAGAAGGTTTGAATATTCCTTTAAAGGATTCATGGGGGCTAGGGAAAGTACAGATTGAGATTTTTGAAAAAACTGTTGAAGGAAATCTTCTTGAGCCAACATTTATTACGGAATATCCAACAGAAGTCTCTCCTTTGGCACGACGTAGTGATGAAAATGGTTTTGTAACCGACCGTTTTGAATTCTTTATGGCGGGTCGGGAAATCGGTAATGGTTTTTCAGAATTGAATGATTCAGAAGATCAGGCAAAACGTTTCAAGGATCAGGTAGCTGAAAAAGAAGCGGGTGATGATGAAGCCATGCATTATGACGAAGATTATATTCAGGCACTCGAATATGGTTTGCCTCCAACTGCAGGCGAAGGAATTGGTATTGATCGTTTTGTCATGTTATTAACCAATTCGCCTTCCATTCGAGATGTTATTCTTTTCCCCCACATGCGCCGTCAGGATAGTTAATTTTCTTTCCAAATCATGGAGTCTTTCATGCAGGCAAATGTTCAACTGACAGATAGTTGGAAACAGCGCCTGGAATCTGAGTTTGATAAGGATTACATGCGTTCCTTGAAAAAATTCCTTGTCGAGGAAAAACAGAACGGCAAAGTGATTTATCCAAAAGGCAGCCAGATGTTTGCTGCAATGGATGCACTTGATTTTGATAAGGTTAAAGTCGTGATACTTGGTCAGGATCCATATCACGGTCCAGGACAGGCACATGGACTTTGTTTTTCTGTACCAGAAGGTGTGGATTTGCCACCTTCGCTTAAGAATATTTACAAGGAAATTGAAAACGACCTGGGTATTAAAAAGGGTAAGCAAGGTAACTTGTGTAACTGGGCAAGTCAGGGTGTTCTTTTGTTGAATAGCGTCTTAAGTGTTGAAGCAGGCAAGGCGGCGAGCCATCAAGGAAAAGGTTGGGAGCAGTTCACTGACGAAATCATTGCCAGTCTGAATCGTGAGCGGAAGGGCTTGGTGTTTTTGTTATGGGGTGCTTATGCGCAGAGAAAAGGCGCCATGATTGATACGAATAAACACCTTGTGCTGAAATCTGTTCATCCTTCGCCCTTATCGGCTCATCGTGGTTTTTTCGGTTGTAAACATTTTTCAAAAACTAACGATTATCTTATTGCTCAAGGGTTAGAGCCCATTCACTGGTAGTCCCTGGATGAAAAGGATTCATGGATGTGAAAACTTTTGTTATCTAATGCACATCTACTTTCAGTTTTAAACGTTGGCTAATGAATTCCAACGCTTCATCACCGCACAACACTTCTTTTGTCTGGGTAATCAGAATAAATTTTTCATGCTGATATTCAAAAGGAATATCAAAGCCGAAAAAAGGCGTGTTCTGACGAGGGATCAAGCCAAACTTCTGATTTGGGTCATTGGTCAGAATCGTGCGAGCAATGATGTGGGCTGATGGTGAGTTGCCATCAAAAATGAAAGTATCTTTTAAGGTAATAAAAGAAGACTTGGGTTCGATTGGTGAAGCTAGATTTGCCATGTGAGCCTCCACAACTTAATGGGATGTTGAATGATCAAGCGCTGCCACTTATGCATTTCAACCTCCCTGTAAATCACTATGACTTTGCGCCTTAACTATGTCGTTAGACTATGGCAGGGAAACTTAACGAATACTTAATGTAATGGATTGGTGATTTAAGGCGTAATAGGGGCGATGAATGGGGTAAAGCATAGAGAGAATTGTGAGCTGCTTCCCAGAATGAGCTGACGTTATTCCAGAAAAGTCGTTAACTACCTGTTATTCCAGTGAATAAGGAGGTTCTTTCAGGTTTTCTACTGATAGTTCATGCTCTGCCAGTTTTAGGGAGCCCTGCCCAGGTTTGAAGGTTTCATAACATTTACGGTTAAGGCTTATGAGACATTTCCCTGAATGTCCATGTTGATCATAGGCAACGATATGTCCCTGTTCCTTTCCTTCTTCATCCATCACCTGCATGGCCAGCAGTGTTTCCTGAATGGGCTTGCTCAGACTTGCCTGATAAACACGCCTTTTGGGAACGCCTCGATAGTGCAGACGAGCCACAACTTCCTGGCCAGTGTAGCAACCTTTCGTAAAACTGATTGCACCTGTTAAGTCCAGATTGATTTCCTGTGGCGTAAATAGCTCGCTGGTTTCATTCTGGGTGAACACAAGCGCTGTTTCGATGCATACCAGATTGAAAAGTGAAGAGGAAAAGCGCTGTTGAGCATTTGCATGATTTAACCAATGTTCCTGAGCACTACTTGATGAATCCAGAAATAAAAGCACTTGAGTTTCATTGGGTAACTGAAGCCTGTGAGCCTTGTCATTATTTGAGGAACCATCAGTCAGGAGTAGAGCCATGTCACTGGAATCAAAGTGCAGGTTTACTTTCGAAAAAACAGAATATTTTTTGAGTTGCTTGAAAAGATTTTCTCCATTGCCAGACGGACAGGCGAGAACAAAGCACTCCGCTTTCAAGGTGATGACAATGAAGTTAGCAATCACGCGACCTTTTATATTGATGCAAGCACCATGAACAGCCGCGCCTGGTGTGCATTGCTCCATATCACAACTGATTTGCCCCTGCAGGAAGGTGCTGGCATCTGCGCCTTCTACAAATAAAAGTTCCCAATCACTTAGTTCACACAAATAATGTTCAGGCAACATGTCTGCCGATGTGACAGCTTCCTGTGCCTTCAGAAACGCTTTCCATTGGCTTTGATTGTGATTGAGTAACTCAGACATGATTTAAAATACAAATTACGGAAATAGTATGGGAGATGGTTTAATATCGTGCATCTCAAGTCTGTGTATGATTGTAAGCTGACAGACTTCCTTTATCTACATAGTACTTTTATCTACATAGTAGAGTTGAATGAATAGCAGCGCTTAATGAAAGATTTAACGGCACTCAGCATAGCAGAACAGAAAAAGGCACTGGTTTGGCAATGTCGTCGTGGCATCAAGGAAATTGAAGTGCTATTGATTCCTTTCCTTGAAAACCACTACGAACATGAGTCATTGGAAATCAGGGAAGCATTCGTTGCTTTATTGGAAGAAGCCGACCTTGATATGTTTGAGTGGTTTACTCGTCGAGAGCAGCCTGATAACGAGCAAATGGAATTGATTGTGAATGTCATACTTCAGAGACTGGCCTCTCAGGCTTGAACTACATCCTTCTTCATCGATAGGGTACAACTGTTTTCGAGTACTGGCATTCTTTTATGTGTCCTTACTGCTTATCTGTTGTTGGCATGTTCCCTGGGTCTTGTTCACTTTCCCCTTACTCTACTTTCATTTAAAACTGATTTATGAGCGTTATGTGAGTCTTAAACATCCAGGCAGTGTAGTAGCACTCGAATGTCTTGATGGGGGCTGGAAATTTCAAAACCCTTCAAAGGAATGTCAGAAGCAATTTGAATTGGAGGCTTATGCTTTTAATGCTTTCTTCGTAACCTTGTTATTCAGATCTTCAAACAGGCATTTTGGAATCTTTCAGCAAAGAAAAAGGCTATTGATATTTGCTGATCAGCTTGCGGAAGAGGATTACCGAAAACTCATTGTCTGCCTGAAATATGGGAGGTCTGATTTAAAAGGACATGCAAAGGAAAAAGTATCGAGTTAAGGAGTGAGAATCGAGTTTTTTGCTTCTTTTAATGTAAGTGGATAATCCAGATTGTAATGCAGACCACGGCTTTCTTTTCGTTGCAAAGCACAACGAATAATTAATTCCGACACCTGTGCAAGATTTCGAAGTTCAATCAGGTCATTGCTTACTTTGAAGTGGCTGTAGTATTCATCAATTTCCCTTTGAAGAAGTTCAACGCGAGATAGTGCGCGTGCAAGACGCTTATCAGTGCGCACGATGCCCACGTAATCCCACATGAATCGGCGAAGCTCATCCCAGTTGTGACTGATGACAACGGCTTCATCGGAGTCAGACACCTGACTTTCATCCCATTTAGGAAGCACATCTACGTCAGGTAATTGATGAATGGATTCTGCGATGGCTTGCGCTGCTGATTTTGCAAACACCAAACATTCAAGCAGCGAATTGCTAGCCATACGGTTGGCACCATGAAGACCCGTAAATGCCGTTTCGCCGATGGCATAAAGCCCTTCGATATCTGTCTGGCCTTTAAGGTTGGTCATGATGCCGCCACAGGTGTAATGGGCGGCGGGTACAACGGGAATGGCCTGTTTACAGATATCAATGCCCAGTGACAGGCAGTGTTGGTGGATGTTGGGAAATTGTTCTTTAATGAAATTTTCATCCTTGTGGCTGATATCAAGATAAAGATGATCGGCACCCAAACGTTTCATTTCGTGGTCAATAGCTCTTGCAACAATATCTCTTGGCGCTAGCTCTGCCTTTGGGTCAAAGTTCGGCATGAAACGTGTACCGTCAGGTAATTTCAACAAACCACCTTCACCGCGTAAGGCTTCTGTAATGAGATAGGAGCTCTTTCCAGGATAATAAAGGCAGGTGGGGTGGAACTGATTGAACTCCATGTTGACTGCCCTGCAGCCGGCACGCCATGCCATGGCAATGCCATCGCCCGTAGCAATATCAGGGTTACTGGTATAGAGGTAAGCTTTGCTAGCACCACCCGTTGCAAGCACGACGGTTTTTGCCCTGAATACTTCAACCTCACTATTTTGTGTGTTGAGTATGTAAGCCCCTAAAACCCCTTCATATTCCTTACCGAGTTTCTTACCAGTAATCAGGTCAATGGCAACTCTATGCTTGAACAATTGCACGTTTGATTTTTCTTTAACACGGCTGATTAAGGTATTGGAAATTTCAGCGCCAGTGGCATCAGCAGCATGAAGGATGCGTCGAAAACTGTGACCACCTTCCTGATTCAGGTGATAGGTCTTGCCACTGCGTTTATCGAAGGTGGTGAAATGAACACCTTGTTCAATTAGCCATTGCACTGCTTCAGGACCACCTTCGCAGGTATGCGCAACCGCTTCACGGTCACAGAGCCCCGCGCCCGCTTCAAGTGTGTCGTTGATGTGAGATTCAATGGAATCCTCACGGTCAAGTGCAGCGGCGACACCGCCTTGTGCATGGTAGGTGCTTGCAGCGCGCAGGTCGCCCTTGCTCATTACGGCAATATTGAGATTTTCTGGCAGCCTGATGGCCAAGGAAAGACCTGCAGCACCACTGCCAATAATCAATACGTCGAAGGATGCTTGCTTAAGTGCGCTCATGAAAGAAAGTTGGAAGAGTTCATGCACTTACCTTGGCCAAAACTAAGGAAGGTTTGTGCTACATGTTTCCTGAATTGCTGCTGGAGTCGCTAGGGGAGGCAAGTATAGCGAAATATTCTGTTGAACCCTATACTGCCTGTGAGCGAATTATCGCCACTTTTGTACGCAATTGGGGAACCAAAACCCCTGTCCTTTATCAAAGCCAGATACACTTTTCTGGTTGAGCCTTTTTCAGAAGTTGAAGATTAATGAGTCAAGCACAAGCTGATCAGCGCTTAGTTGAGCGAGCCCAGAATGGCGATAACGCTGCCTTCGATTTACTGATTATCAAGTATCAGGGAAAGGTGAAGAGCATTATTTCGAGATTTCTGAAAGGTGCGCATTACAACGATGTAGAAGATGTGGCGCAGGAAGCTTTCATTAAGGCCTTTAGAGCCTTGCCCAATTTCAGAGGTGATAGTGCTTTTTATACCTGGCTTTATCGCATTGCTGTGAATACAGCTAAAAATCATTTGATTGCCAGTTCGAGAAAACCGCAGGGTGTTGAGGCAGAGCTGGAAGAAGCGGAACAATTTGACTCAGCTTTTGGTCTAAGAGACAACGAAACGCCAGAGTCTCACGCAGAGATAGCGCAATTACAGGCTTGTATTAACGACAGTATTAATAGCTTGTCGGACGAATTAAAAGCAGCAATCACCTTGCGTGAATTTGACGGATTGAGTTACGAAGAAATTGCAGAGATTCTTGAGTGCCCAGTAGGAACGGTAAGATCACGTATCTTCCGGGCACGAGAAACCATTGATGAAAAAATGAAACCTTTACTGGAAAGTTATTGAGAGGCGAAATCAATATGTCACAAATAACAGAGAATTCCTTTTCCGGAAATGAAAAAGACGAAAGCCTTGTTGTGTATAGGGAAATGCTTTCGGCCTTAAGTGATGGTGAGCTGTCTCTATCGGAGATGCAAAGCCTGTTAACTTTTCTCTCACAGGATTCGGAAGACAGTCTTTCTTTAAGGCATTACTGGTTTCGTTTACAAAAAGGAAAAGCGATTCTTAACAAAGATTGGGAAGCTGCTTCAGCGATTAATATGGAACTGGCTGAGCAGTTAAGAGTAGTACTTACTCTTCCTGTTTCTTCAGTGCTTGATTCATCAGTAGAAGCCTCTGGCAATGTTCTTGATTTAACTGAAGCAAGAGAATCCAGAGATAAAAAAAGAAATACCTTACCAGTAGTTCAAAGTGTTGCGGTTGCTGCGTCGGTAATGTTTGTAGTATTGGCGGGTTGGTTTGGAACACAGGCTGATGAAAGGCAGAGTCTGATTGCGCTTTTTTCTTCTGGTGACAGCAATACTCAACAGCACTTTGTTGCGCAGGATATGGGCAAGGCATATCGTAAAAGTGACTTGATTGAAGTATCGGCAGGTAATATTGCTGGAACCAATTCAAGTAACGGGAATTTAAATGAGAATTTTCATCTTGATGCGCAACGTATTGAGCATTACATGATGCTTCACGCTGAAAATGCTTCATTGAATAGTAATCAGGGTATCATTCCTTTTGCGCGCGTATCTCACGTTGGGCAAGCGAAAGAGTTCTAATAGCTACGAGTTGTTTTTGTGAAAAAATCAGGACGCACATTTACTAACGCTTTGCTGCAATATCTTGTGTTGCTGATCTCGATGTTAGCAACGCCTTTCGTTTTTGCTGAACAGAATAATGACGAACAGATTCGACAACTACTCAAAGATATGTCTGAGGCAATGAGGTCAAAGGATTATCAAGGTCGTTTTATGTATCTGCTCGATGGAAAGATGACCAGCTTTAAGATTCAGCATGCCGTGATAGATGGTAAGGAACATGAGCGTCTGGTGTCGCTGAACCAGAAAGATCAGGAAATCGTCAGAGTAGGACATGATGTTTACTGCATGCACACTGGTAATTATCTTTTTCGTGATAAGGAGGGCGTGAGTGCTAATCCCTTCTCTGGGAAAATCGACCAACTTGATGACCAGACACTGGGTTTCTATCAACTGAGTATTGAAGAGGGAAAAATCATTGCTGGTTACAATGTTTATCAGGTGAATTTTATTTCAAAAGATGCCCAGCGTTACAACAGACATTTGTGGATTGCTAACAAGAGTCATCTACTTTTAAAAATGGATATAACGGATGAAATGGGTGAGGTGCTCGAGTCTTTTGAATTTACCCAGATTGATGAAGGTGTCAGGATTCCGCAAAGCGAATTTTCTCATAAGGATTTTGTTCGTCATGAGGCAAAACATTACGAACTGACACCTGAAAAAGATACAGCTCAGATGGTAAAACCAGAGACGATAAAGAGCACATGGAAGGCATCCTGGCTACCTCAGGGTTTTTATTTTAGTGGTAGCAGTCATGAAGGTAGTGAAAATACCCATAAGCGTGTTGGTGAGAATAAAGAAAGTAATAATGGAAAAGAAGATTCAGGGCTGGAGATGTTGATGTATTCTGATGGGCTATCAGCAATTACTGTTTTTGTTGAGGAAGTGGCTCATAGCAGTGTTTTTAATGAATCTTCTCAACAGGGCGCAGTATCAGCTTATAGTGAAATACATATTCAGGGTGACAGGTATTTTATGGTTACCAGTATTGGTGAAGTTCCCTTGGCAACTCTGGAGAGGATTACTAAGGGCGTGGTCTTTCAGGAATAAAATGTTCTGGGTCTTTAATGATTGAAGAAAGCGCAAAAGTACTGTCAATAAAAGAAAACTGGTTGTTAGTTCAGGCGCAGCCTAGTAATGCCTGCGGTGCATGTCACGCCAGAAGCGCATGTGGTCAAGGTCTGCTTTCCCGTTACTTTAACCAGACACCAGGGCAGATAAGCGTTGAGAACCGTTTACCTTCGGGGCAGACTCTTTCCTTGAAAGAGGGTGATGAAGTCATTATCGGCATTAATGAGTCTTCCGTTCTTTCGGGTGCATTTTTTGCTTATATGTTACCGCTTTTGTTTGTCGTGATGTTTGCGGTTTTGGCTCAGGGTGTGGGTATTACGGCAGAGTGGCAGCAATTGTTGGTGATTGTATCAGGCCTGTTGCTAGGTTTGGCTGTTGTGAGATTTATACTGCATGGAAATCAACGGCATTTGAGAAATATGCTTCCAGTTTTGCTCAGGAAAGCTGCTCAAACAGAAAAGATTTCCCTGACAGAGTTATAGCGATTGGCAATATTCAGCAGTGAGCATTGTTTATGAAAAGTAAAACTTTTTTCTTTCTAGATATCTTCAGACAAGTAACTGTAAAAGGCTTATCTGCAGTTTTCCTGTTGTGCTTATTTGTGTTTTCAGATGAGCTTCAGGCAGATGGACTACCAGATTTTGCTGATCTTGTGAAAAAAAATGGCTCTGCGGTAGTAAACATCAGTTCTGTTCAGCATGCCAAAGCGGTGAATCCCTATGGACGAGGGGGTGAAGAGGTGCCTGAAATTCTTCGTTACTTTTTTGGTGATGGCATACAGATCCAACCACAAGAAAAAAAATCACTTGGCTCAGGTTTTATTATTTCGAAAGATGGTTATATCCTGACTAACAATCATGTTGTACAGGACGCAGATGAGGTAATTGTTCGCCTGCATGATCGAAGAGAGTTAACTGCTGAAGTGGTGGGCAGTGACGCAAAAAGTGATCTTGCCTTGATAAAAATTGATGCAGACAAATTACCGGTGGTCAAAATTGGTAAGAGTGCCAACTTACAGGTAGGGGAGTGGGTTCTGGCTATTGGTTCACCTTTTGGATTTGAGGCATCGGCAACCAAGGGTATTGTGAGTCATCTTGGACGTTCCTTGCCGAGTGAAAACTATGTTCCTTTTATTCAGACCGATGTTCCCATCAATCCCGGTAACTCTGGCGGTCCTTTGTTTAATATGTCTGGTGAAGTGGTTGGTATTAATTCCCAGATTTATAGCCGAACAGGTGGTTTCATGGGGTTGTCTTTCGCTATTCCTGTTGATACAGCCATGGATGTGGTTGAGCAGATTAAAAAGCATGGCAAGGTTCAACGGGGTTGGTTAGGTGTTGTTATTCAGGAAGTGAATAAAGACCTTGCGGATTCTTTCGGCCTGGAAAAACCGGAGGGCGCTTTGGTGGCGCAAGTGGTTGAAAAAAGTCCAGCTGCTGATGCGGGTATCAAAGAAGGCGATGTGATTCTTGAGTTCAATGGTAAAAAAGTCAGCACATCCTCTGACTTGCCCATTCTGGTGGGCTCTACCAACGTTGATAGTCTGGTGGATGTGAAGGTATTGCGTCAGAAAAAACTTCGTGCCTTGAAAGTGAGAATTGGCGCCTTGCCTGAAGAAGAAGGTAGTGTGCCCAATAAGCAAATGGATAAGCCATTAGCCGATAGGTTAGGACTGATTGTTGCCGATATTGACCAGGATCAGCTTCAGCGCTGGCAGGTGAGTGTGGGCGTAGTCGTTAGACAGGTTATTGGTAATCCTGCTTTAGAGGCAGGGATACAGCCTGGAGATATCATTACTCAACTAAATAACCGTGAAGTTGATGGGCGGGAAAGTTACGACGAAGTATTGCAATCCATTCCCAATGACAAATGGATTCCTGTTCTGGTGTATCGACGCGGTAAGCCGGTTTACATTCCCTTGTATATTCCGGCTAAAGAATAGTTAGAAATTAAATGAATCGAGTCTACAAGTCAGCGATGTAGACCGGCTCAGGTCTTTTTATATCCCTTTGCTTTGGGTAGACTTGCGCTCTTTTTTCAAGGCGCCCTTCTTCTGTGACTGATATTCAATATATCCGAAATTTTTCCATCATTGCGCACATCGACCATGGTAAATCTACCTTGGCAGATCGTTTTATTCAGGTATGTGGTGGCTTGTCTGAAAGAGAGATGGCAGAGCAAGTGCTTGATTCCATGGATATCGAGCGAGAGCGTGGTATTACCATCAAGGCACAAAGCGTAACGCTTTATTACACAGCGAAAGATGGCCACAAATACCAGCTTAATTTTATTGATACACCTGGCCATGTTGATTTCTCCTACGAAGTGTCACGTTCACTGGCAGCATGTGAAGGCGCGCTTCTGGTGGTGGATGCGGCGCAGGGCGTGGAAGCACAGTCAGTTGCCAACTGCTATACGGCTATTGACCAAGGTCTTGAAGTGATTCCTGTGTTAAACAAGATCGATTTGCCTCAGGCAGAACCAGACCGCGTTAAGAAGGAAATCGAGGACATCATTGGCGTTGATGCAGAATTTGCCTGTCAGGTAAGTGCCAAGACAGGTTTAGGTGTTGATGAATTGCTTGAAGAGCTCATTCACGGAATCCCGGCACCAAAAGGCGATAGAGACGCACCTTTACAGGCACTGATTATCGATTCCTGGTTTGATAACTATCTTGGCGTTGTTTCATTGGTACGCATTGTTCAAGGCCGCATCAAGAAAGGCGATCGTTTTGTGGTGAAATCCAATGGCACGGTACACACCGTTGATAATGTAGGCGTGTTCACACCTAAACATCAGAACATGCCTGAACTTGCTGCAGGTGAAGTGGGTTTTCTGGTGGCGGGCATCAAGGATATTTATGGCGCTCCTGTTGGAGACACATTGGTTGCTTACAAGCATGAAGAAATACCAGCCTTACCAGGTTTCAAGAAAGTAAAGCCGCAGGTATATGCAGGCCTATTTCCAGTGTCTGCTGATGACTATGAAGCTTTCCGTGATGCTTTAGCAAAACTCAGTGTTAATGATGCTTCGCTTTTCTATGAGCCAGAATCTTCTGATGCTCTGGGTTTTGGTTTTCGTTGTGGTTTTCTTGGCATGCTTCATATGGAAATCATTCAGGAGCGACTTGAGCGTGAATATGACCTGGACCTGATTACTTCAGCACCCTCTGTTATTTATCAAGTAATTACTAAAAAAGGTGAAACTTTAAGCATAGATAACCCGTCTAAAATGCCTGATCCATCCATCATTGAAGAGATTCAGGAACCTATTGCTCACGTGAATATTTTGGTGCCACAGGATTATCTTGGGAATGTCATTACCTTATGTGTGGAGAAGCGTGGCGTGCAGAAAAATATGCAGTTTCTGGGCTCTCAGGTTTCTTTGGAATATGAATTGCCTTTGAGTGAAGTGGTGCTGGATTTCTTTGATCGATTGAAATCCATGAGTAGAGGTTTCGCTTCACTTGATTACAGTTTTGTGCGCTTTGAAACAAGCAAGCTGGTGAAGGTGGATATTCTCATTAACGGTGACAAAGTGGACGCTCTAGCGGTAATTTGCCATCATGACAACGCTCAAAGTAGAGGTCGGGTCTTGATAGAAAAAATGAAAGAACTTATTCCTCGACAAATGTTTGATGTTGCTATTCAGGCTTCAATTGGCAATCAGATTATTGCCCGACAAACAGTGAAAGCGCTGAGAAAGAATGTTACTGCAAAGTGTTACGGTGGTGACGTTACGCGAAAGAAAAAACTTCTGGAAAAACAGAAAGCGGGTAAAAAACGCATGAAGCAAATTGGTAGCGTGGAAGTGCCGCAGGAAGCTTTTTTAGCAGTACTTAAGGTAGACAAATAAAGAGCAATAAAGAGGATTGTAATGGATATTGATTTATCGCTAGTGCTTGTGAACCTTAGCCTGATAACAGGCGTGATTAGTTTAATTGATATCCTGTTTCTTGCACCCAAAAGAAAAGAACAGGTTGCAAGTTTCGAAGTGGCAGACATGGATCATGATCAGGTTCACAAGACCACCAGTGAAAATCTGGCTAAGGAACCTATCGTTGTTGAGTATGCAAAATCCTTATTTCCTGTTTTTTTCCTGGTGATGTTATTTCGCTCTTTTGTGGCAGAACCTTTCATGATTCCTTCTGAGTCCATGGTCCCGACCCTTGAAGTGGGTGATTATATTGTCGTTAATAAATTTGCTTATGGTTTTAGATTGCCCGTTCTGGGCAACAAGATTAAGGAAATGGACTTACCTCAACATGGCGATGTCATGGTCTTCAAATATCCAATCAACCCTAAGATTAATTTCATTAAACGTGTGATTGGCTTGCCAGGCGATACCATTCGCTATGATAAGGCAAAGAAGCGTTTATACATCAATGACGTGCTTATTGAGGAACAACAGCTTTCTGATGGAAAGGTCATGAGTTCCTCTGAAGCCAGGCTTTATACCGAGAATCTGGAAGGTGTTGAGCACCTTATCCAGAAGCGTTTTGATATCTACCCCAATCACCGTTCCAGTGAGTGGGTTATCCCGGATGGCCAATATTTTGTGATGGGAGACAATCGGGATAATAGCAATGACAGTCGTTTTTGGGGTACAGTTCCAGAAGAACTGGTGGTGGGCAAGGCCTATGCGATCTGGATGCATAAACTACCCGGCTTGCATTTACCCACCTTTTCACGAGATAGGCTAAT
>JBECKS010000144.1:0-10852 GCA_040235395.1 Pseudomonadales bacterium
TCCAGTTCATTGAAGAAAGCGACCCGCATTGCCAGAAAGGTATTCGAAAAAAGTTTCGTGGCTTCTGCTTCAGTGGATGAACAGTAAATGGTTTCTACGTCTTTCTTTTCAGCTGCCTCAGCGAGCAAGGAAGCAAAAATTTTTGCAGATTCCGTAGTGTCTCCAACAATGATTCTTGAAGGGTGAAGGTTGTCGTATAAAGCGCTTCCTTCTCTCAAGAACTCAGGCGAATAAAAAATATTCTGGTAATTAAATTCCTTTCTTATCTGTTCGGTATAACCAAGCGGTATTGTTGATTTGATAACGATAGTGGCATTTTTATTGATGCCTAGAACGTCCTTAATAACTGATTCAATTGAGCTGGTGTCAAAGTAATTTGAATCAGGGTCATAATCTGTTGGCGTTGAAATGATAATAAAATCAGCGTCTTTATAGGCGAGCTCTTTTTCTTTAGTGGCCTGAAGGTTAAGTTGCTTTTCAGATAGGAAAGATTCAATCAAAGCGTCCTTGATGGGAGATTTTCTCTGATTGATTAATTGAATGCGTTGCTCGTCTTTATCCAGTGCGAGCACCTTATGTTTCTGGCTTAGAAGTGTCGATATGGAAAGACCGACATAACCTAAACCAACAACGGTAATATTATATTTTGACATCGTGCTTATGCTTCTATTAATTATTATTTAAAAAGTTCTACAAAGTAGGTTAGACCAGTCTGGTCTTTAGAGATTTTAACTTGTTGGCTTTCAATACCAGCCTGCTCAGCAAAGGAGCGCAATTCATTCTCAGTGCGTGAAATCAGGTTCTAGTTGCACAGGTATTCTATCCACAGTCTATCAATGTTGTCAGGGCTAATATTGGTAAAAAACAGAATACCCTGTGAATTAAGACAATCATGGTAAAGCTGGTTCAGGATTTTCACGATGGCTTTTTCAGAAAAATAATCAAACAAGCCGCCTGTGAGAATAACATCAAAGTTTTCCTTCTCAGTCAGGCTTTTCAGTTGTCTCAAGATGTTGCCACAAATAAATTCACTGGATTGATCAAGACCGGAAAAATTCAGGGCGGCAAAATCCAGAGCGTCCTGATCACCATCCAGTAGAACAAACTCACAGTGTTCTGCATTGATATATTTTTCTGCCTGTCGAATATCCGGGCAAGAGCCGCAACCAATGGAGAGCACCCTGAGTTTTTCCCCATCCATGGAACGGCGCTTGTAATGACTGGCAATCAAATGGCTTTGATAAGCCAGTTTGTTTCTATGCTGTTGCGCAGCAGGAGACACCATGCCGTATTGCTCAAGCAAGTAAGCTAAGCTGCCTTCTGGTGCCTTGTTTCTGGCTTCAATCATGTACTCAACGGTTTCGAAATCACCTGGGTAGCCTCTGGGCCAGTTTTGCAATCGATCATAAAAAGGCGAGGTGGAAATAAATTTCCGAGCATCTTCTAGCGCTTCAACAATCGCTTCCTTTTCAACACCTTTTTTTTCTAGCGTTTCAATTTCGCATAACAGCCTGAAAATGTTCGAAACTACAAGGTGATAGGTGCTCGAACGAGCGACATCGTTTTCAGTGTTAACCAATGTGTCGACTGCCTGTTTCAGTTTTTCCATGAGCTTGTTATAGATTTTTTATCGCTTCGAGTTGTTCTTTTAATTTATCGCAAGATGTCTGGAAGCTTTCCAGTTTTTCTTTTTCTTTGGCGACAACATCTTCAGGCGCATTGCTAACAAATTTTTCATTGCCCAGTTTTCCTGAGATCTTCTTGATTTCAATGTCGAGTTTGGCAATTTTCTTGCTTAGGCGGTCAATTTCTTCATCCTTATCAATCAAGCCTTTCATGGGAACCAGCACTTCCATGTTGCCTACCAGTTGCACAGCTGATTGAGGAATATCATCCCCTTTGTTTAACCAGCTTATGTTTTCCAGTTTTGCCAAACCCTTGAGATAGTTTTCGTGCGCTTCAAGTCGTTGTTTGTCTTCTGCTGAACCATTATGCAGGTAAATCGCTAGCGTCTTTGCGGGAGATATATTCATTTCTCCACGAATATTGCGAACAGCAACAATGATTCCCTTAATCCATTCAATGCTTTCCTGAGCATTTTTGCTTTCCAGATTTTTAAACTCCGGGAATGGTGCCAGCATAATGCTGTTGCTAGCTTGTTCATCAAGAATAAGTGTTTTTGCTTTTTGCCAGATTTCTTCTGTAATAAAAGGAATCATTGGATGTGCTAAACGAAGAATGCTTTCCAGCACAGTTAATAAGGTGTTTCGTGTCGCAATGGCCGCTTCACTATTTTCATCGGCATTCAAGGTGGGTTTTGATAATTCAAGATACCAGTCGCAATATTCATTCCACACAAAATCATAGAGCGTTTGTGCGGCGTGATCAAAACGAAAAGCGTTGATTGCGCTTTCAAATTTACCAATGCATTGATCCAGTTCATTAAGAATCCATTGATCGGCAATACCGAGTGTTAATTGTGTTTCATTGACACCGTTATTTTTTCCTTCGGTATTCATGAAGACATAACGTGCTGCGTTCCATAACTTATTGCAGAAGTTTCGATAACCTGCGGTGCGTTCCAGATTGAATTGAATGTCTCGACCTGTAGACGCCAGGGAATAAAAAGTAAAACGCAGGGCGTCGGTGCCGTAAGCTTCTATACCCTCAGGGAATTGCTTGCGTGTCTGTTTTTCAATTTTTTCTGCAAGGCGTGGTTGCATCATGTTAGCCGTGCGTTTTTCAACCAAAGCATCCAGTGAAATACCATCAATGATATCGATTGGATCAAGTACGTTGCCTTTGGATTTAGACATTTTCTGGTTTTCAGAATCGCGCACCAGACCGTGCATGTAAACTTTGTGGAAAGGAATTTCGCCAGTAAATTTCAAAGACATCATAATCATTCTGGCAACCCAGAAAAAGATAATATCAAAGCCCGTTACCAACACATTGGTTGGATGAAACACTTTGAGGTTTTCCGTTTGTTCGGGCCAACCTTGCGTGGAAAAGGTCCAGAGTGCTGATGAAAACCAGGTATCCAATACGTCTTCGTCTTGCCTAAGTTGAACATCTGAAGCAATGTTATTTTTCTTTCTCACTTCCTGTTCATTGCGTCCAACAAAGATCTTTCCATTTTCGTCATACCATGCAGGAATACGATGCCCCCACCATAACTGGCGGCTAATGCACCAGTCCTGAATATCATTCATCCACGAGAAGTACATGTTTTCATATTGTTTCGGAACGAATTCAATGTCGCCATTTTTCACAGCATCAATCGCTGGTTTAGCGAGTTTCTCAACAGCCACGTACCACTGTTCTGTGAGAAAAGGTTCAACCACCACACCTGTTCTTTCAGCGCGAGGCACTTTTAATTTGTGGTCTTCAATTTTTTCCAGTAAGTCAAGGCTTTCGAATGCTTCAACCACTTTCTTTCTAGCATCAAAACGATCAAGGCCAACAAAATTTTTCGGCGCAAGTGAACTAATGGTGCCATCTTTTTCAAGAATATTAATTTCTTCAAGTTGATGACGCTTGCCAACTTCATAATCATTAAAATCATGGGCAGGTGTAATCTTTACGCAACCTGTACCAAATTCCATATCCACATAGTCGTCAGCAATGATGGGGATTTCACGATCACAGAGTGGTAGGGCAACGGTTTTCCCGATCAGTTGTTTATAACGTTCATCATTGGGATTCACTGCAACAGCGCTATCACCCAACATGGTTTCAGGGCGAGTGGTTGCAACAACGAGAAAATCATTTGTTCCTGCAATCGGGTATCGTAGGTGCCAGAGGAAACCGTTTTCCTCTTCTGAAAGCACTTCAATATCAGAGATAGCAGTTTGCAGTTTGGGATCCCAGTTCACCAAACGGCTACCTTTGTAAATCAAGTCTTCTTCAAACAGCCTCACGAAAACTTCAGTTACTGCGTTTGATAAGCCTTCATCCATGGTGAAGCGTTCTGTGCTCCAATCGAGAGACGATCCTAAGCGTCTTAACTGTTTGGTAATGGTGCCGCCTGATTCTGCTTTCCATTGCCAGACTTTTCCAGAAAAAGTTCACGACCAATTTCTTTTCGTGAACTGCCTTGCGCTTCGAGTTGCCGCTCAACCACCATTTGGGTAGCGATACCAGCGTGGTCAGTGCCTGCCTGCCATAAGGTGTTTTTTCCTTTCATGCGGTTATAGCGAATCAGGCAATCCATAATGGAATCCTGAAAGGCGTGCCCCATGTGCAAACTGCCGGTGACATTCGGTGGTGGAATGACAATACAGTAACTTTCCTTTCCACCTTGCGGTGCAAAGTAATTATTCTTTTCCCAGTCTTGGTACCAGTGCTGTTCGATGGTTTGGGGTTGGTAGGTTTTTTCCATTGGGGTAGGGCTAGCCTTCAAAAATCTTCGATGAAAATAAGCCGTCTATTATGTCGAAAAAGGCTAGGGGAAGGAAGCAGTAGCCTGTTGAAAGAAGAAAGTTGGAAAACTGAAGGAAAACCCTATTTTTTCAGGCTTTCTGCAATGTATTTATCCATGGCTTTTTCCAGGCGCTTTTTCAGTTTTTCCTCAAGTTTTGGCATCCACTCATCAAGCTTGTCTTCGATTTCGCTAATGGCTTCATTAAGCAAATCCTGAACAATCAATTGAGCATGATCCTGAAGTTGAGCCTGGGTAACCACTGCTACCTGTTCACGACGATATTCATCGTCATCGTCATCATCGTCAAACAGGGAACCTGATGCAGTGATGTCGTCGATGGTGGGAATATCTTCTTCTGTAGGTTCAGCAGGCGGCTTAGGTTTTGCTGGAGGCGCTACCGGCGCAGGTTTTGGCTTACTGAAATCCAGTTCATGAGTAGCTGGCATTGGAGGCAGTTCAGATAATGATTTTGGTTTACTGAAATCCAGCTCATAGGTTGTTGGCTTGGCGGGGTCGAGAAGGGGAATCTGATATTCACCTGATTCATCTGTCTGTTTTGTACTTTGTTCTGGCTTTTGTTCGCTTACTTTTTTAGCTTGAGGGCTTTGTTTTGAAGTTTTATTCCCCGTTTTGCTTTCATTGAGCATGGCACGAACGGATTCCAGCTCCTTAAGAATAGCCGCTCTTTTCTGTTTGTTTTTTGCATCTGAATCTTTTGCCATGAGTTTTAATCCACGAAGACGTCGTTCTTATTATTTTTTATCCAGATGATGGAATTTAAGAGGATACCCTCGCTGCTGATAAAATCTATAGTTATCACGTAATTTTTCCTTGGTAGCTTCGTCACCGGAAATAATTTCCACATGACGGATAAAACGTGAAAAATGCGGTGGCACTGACAGACTCAGGTTCACGAGCACATCATTACCTGCCAAAGGCGCGCTCTGATCACAAATGTTGTGGCAAATCCTGATGGGTGTGCGACTTTCAATCTTGTTTTCCTGTTTTTCAGGCACCACGATAATCTCGTTGGCGAGAAAACTGCTTGAAGCAAAGTTCCACAAGGCAGAGCTGATTTCATGACTGTCTTTTTCACTTTCTGTACACACAAAAATACTGTTACCCAATGAAAAGATCTTGTTAATGAGTTTGCAGGCAAAACCAAATCGGCTTTCCTGTTCACCCAGTAGATAAAAATCAATTTCAGTCACTGTCTTACTCTTTTTTTATTTTGCCAGACTGCTGAGGTATTCAACCAGCAGTGGAACAGGTCGACCCGTCGCGCCTTTGCTTGGTCCCGGGCCATTCCATGCCGTGCCCGCAATATCCAGATGTGCCCAATGATACTTTTTCGTGAAATTCGACAGGAAGCAGGCTGCCGTTATGCTGCCCGCTTTTGGTCCACCAATATTGGCAAGGTCGGCAAAGCGGCTTTTCAATTGCTCGTTATATTCAGGCCAGAGTGGCATGGGCCACACACGATCCCAGGATGCCAGACCTGCGGCCTGTATTTTTTCAGCCAGCTTGTCGTTATTGCTATAAAGCGCTGAGGCATGGCTACCTAGCGCAACCACACAGGCTCCTGTGAGGGTGGCAATATCGATAACAGAAGCCGGTTTGAACTGTTCTGCATAGGTGAGTGCATCACATAGCACCAGTCGACCCTCTGCGTCGGTGTTCAGAACCTCAATGGTTAATCCAGCCATACTGGTGACAATATCACCCGGTTTTGATGCTGTGCTGCTAGGCATGTTTTCAGTGGCTGCAATAATGCCAATCACGTTAAGAGGAAGCTTGGCAGCAATGATGGCTGTCATGGTGCCCATAACACTGGCTGCACCACACATATCGAATTTCATTTCATCCATGGCTGCGCCGGGTTTTAAAGAAATACCACCACTATCAAAGGTTACGCCTTTGCCAATCAGTACATGAGGTTTTTCGTCTTTCTTGCCGCCTTGATAAGAAATGGTGATGAGTTTGGCAGACTGGGCACTACCTTTTGCAACGGAAAGGAAGGCACCCATACCCATACGTGCAAAGGATTTTTCGTCAATCACTTTCACGTTTACCTTGGCGCCAGCCATTTTCTTCGCTTCTTCTGCCAGATATTCAGGCGTGCAGACATTACCAGAAAAATTCGCCAGGTCTTTACAGACATTCATACCTTTCACCAGCGCTTTTGCCGAATTGATCCCTGCTTGTGCTTCTTTTTTTGCTTTAGCGCCACCTGCCGTTAAACAGAAAAATAGTTTGTGGATGTTGGAAGCTTTGGCTTTCTTGCTTTTCTGTTTCTCGAATTGATAAGAAGCATTCAACAGTGCCTGTGTTGCGATATGAAAGTGTTTTTTAGTGCGAAAACCCGCATCAAACTCATGTAGATAAAAACTGACTTCTTTCGCGCCTGTTTTTTCTGCTTCCTTGAGTGCATGGCGATACAGGGCGCCAAGCTGATTGATATTCAGGCTTTTGTTTTTACCTGTGCCAATCACAATCACACGTTTAGCTTTGATGCCAGGCACATGAAATAAACTTGTGCAGCGACCACTTCTATTGCTGAGATCATTCGATTTCAGTAAGGCATTGATATGACCCTTGCTTGCCTTATCGATGTCAGCGAGGGCACCTGTGAGTGTGCCTGATGACAGGGGAACAACAAGGCAGTCGCTTGTGTTATTGATAACGGGGTTGGAATTCAGGCTGACATTCATGATGGCTCCGGCAGTTCAGGAAGTTTCGTTTGTTCGCTATTGTAAAAGTCGCTATAGTTTCTTCAACTTATAGCAGCCTGATTCGTCATTTATTTTTACTGTGATTATCTATCGTTATCTTTCTTCACAGCTTCTCTCATCTACTCTAGCGGTTGCTTTTGTACTTAGCATCATCATTTTTAGTGGGCGTTTCCTTGGCTATATGGCAGAGGCAGCCAGTGGCAAGATTGAAGGTTGGGCGGTCTTTCTGGTGCTTTTATACCGATTACCTGAATTCATGACGCTCATTCTTCCCCTGAGTCTTTTCCTTGGCATTTTGCTGTCTTATGGAAGGATGTACATCGATTACGAAATGATTGTTTTAAAAGCCTGCGGTGTGAGCCAGTGGCGTTTGGTGGCTTATAGCCTTATTCCTGCAATATGTATGGCCTTGCTGGTGTCTTATCTCAGCTTGAGCCTAACCCCTAAGGGTTTCCAGAATTACAACAAGATTCTTGTGCAACAATACACGCGCTCAGCACTCGAACTGCTTACGCCCGGTCACTTCTTTACTACCGATGAAGGCGACGTGCTTTACGCAGAACGTGTGAACAGTGATGAAGCCAGGCTAGAGGGCTTTTTCAGTTCTGTTAGAAATGAAGACAGTTTTGTCACCATCGTGGCCAAGAGCGGCAGACGGAATCTTGATAAGAAAACCGGTGCGCAATATATGGAGCTCAGTGATGGTTATCGTTATGAGCTTAAAAAAGGAAGTAAGGCTATTTCTGAAACGGCATTTCAACGTTATCAATACAAACTCAAGGAACCTGATGACACTCTAGACAGCAATATTCTGCAATCAACGCCTACCAATCAGCTACTAAGCGCTGGCACCAGTGAAGAACTGGCGGAGCTGCAATGGCGATTTGCCTTAGGACCCTTATCCATCATTGTTGTGTTGTTAGCGATTCCCTTGAGTAAGGTAAATCCACGACAGGGACGATTCCTGAAACTGATTCCTGCCATCCTGATTTATCTTTCCTATGTGGGTTTGGTGCTGGTTCTGAAAAATAAAATTGCTGAGGGTTCTGTGCCGCCTTATCCAGGTATCTGGCTGGCCCATGTTCTATTTCTGATTCTTGCCATTATTTTATTGCAGTGGGAATACATAAGCGGTTTGTTGCATGCAAGAAAACAGGATGGTGTTGCATCATGATGACTATAGACCGTTATATCTGGAAAAACGTACTTCAGTCATGGGTGATAGTGATGTTAGTGCTTCTTGGATTGAGCACTATTTTTTCTTTTATTGATGAGCTGGGTGAAATCAAGAATGATTACAAGTTTTACAATGCCTTAATCTATGTGCTTGCGACCTTACCCGATGGTGCTTTTGAAATGGTTTCCATGGCGACCCTCATGGCATGCCTGATTGGTTTAGGTCAGCTTGCGAGTAACAGCGAACTGATTATTCTGAGATCCTGTGGTTTATCAGTTTCCCGTATCCTTTTTTCTGTTGTTCAACCCGTGCTGCTCATTATTGGATTTTCGTTACTGATGGCGCAGTTTGTTTCACCTTATACCAGTCAGTTTGCAGAAAGTTACAAGGCCACAAAAAAAAGCGGAACAGAATTCAAGAGCTTCAAGAAAGGCTTCTGGCAACGTGAGGGCGATAACTTTATTTATATCAATCGTATTGCACCTCAAGGCACCTTATATAACGTAACTATTTTTACGTTTGATGAGGAACAGCATCTCAAGGCAGCTCGCTTTTTCGATTCTGCAGATATTGAACAGAAACAATGGAAAACCCACGGTATTGAAAGTATTCGCATTGATAATAATGAGGTCACAGTCAATGAGGAAAACGAAGGCATCTGGCAGAGCGAAATTACCTTACGCATGTTAAAGCTGTTGGCTGTTGGGCCTGAAAAACTGTCAGTGAGTTCGCTTTACCAATATGGTGAATATCTTGAACGACAAAACCAGAGTTCAGCGCGTTATCATCTGGAATTCTGGAACAAGATATTTCTACCCATTTCAACAGTGGCCATGGTATTGATTGCAGGCTCATTCATTTTTGGTTCTTTAAGAGATACTCCTATGGGTTCTCGTGTGATTGTAGGTGTGGTGATCGCCTTGGTGTTCAACCAGATTCAAACGCTCAGCTCCCATGTAGCAGTGGTTTATCAACTGAGCCCAATGATTGCAGCCTTGCTGCCACCTCTTGTTGCCCTTGTTATTGGCACTGTGATGGTTAAACGCACTTTCTAACAAATGAAAGTTTTAAACGAGCAGGAACTTAAGGAAAAACTAGCTGACATTACGCCCGCAGCTAAGACAGAAGGCAAGCAACAGAATCTTTCTAAAAAAAAGATTCAGAATCCTGACGAAGATCCCGAAAAAGATATTAAGAAATATTTTCTTTCACTGCTTGCCAGACGTGAATATTCCAAACAGGAATTACTTGCTAAAGCTGCTAGTCGACATGCGGACTCCAGTCTTGCAGAAAAAATCATCAAGGAACTGATAGAAGACAATTACCAGAGTGACCAGCGTTATGCTGAGATGTTGTTACGCGCCCGTATCAACAAACAGGTTGGCCCTATCAAGCTTCGTATAGAACTTAAACAGAAGGGCGTTTCTTCAGACATTATTGAGCAGACATTAAACAGTAGCGATTGCGACTGGTTTGAATTGGCTGAGAGTTGTGCCAGAAAAAAATACAAAGCACTAAAGCATAATGCAGATTTTCAGGAGAAACAGAAAGCGCGCGCCAAGCTGATGCGTTTTTTGCAGGGAAGGGGATTTGATGCCGAGCAGATTCGTTATGCGGCGGAGAGTGTGGAGAAGGGGTAGGTGTAGTTCTGGGGAACGTACCCTTGTCATTTCGAATCCCGCTTAGCGGGTGAGAAATCTGGTTTTTAACTAAATCCTTTTTCGCCTTTTTTTAGACTATTCACTCTGTTTTGTGCTTTTCTGAGTCAAAGTCTATTCAGACTTCAATCACACTTTTCCTTTTTACGCAGGGCCTCCTTAGCCGGCCCTGCACCCGCATTCTCCGCGCGCTCGCTTTTCCCCTTCGTCATTTGAAAAAGTTCTGGTCGCCAAACGCTGCTCCCGGCAGCGACTTGGCTGGATTTTCTATCCATGAAAATCCACCAGATTTTTTCTGACATGACTTGGGAGCTCACAAGCGGAGGGGTGGTCAAGCTCTGACATTGTTTTAGATAGCTAGTCCGTTGGTTTGCAGGGATAGTCATCGAAGAAACCTAACGCCCCTTGAAAGTTCTCTGAAGAACGCCTGCAAACATCAGGGGCAAATTTCATGGATGAAATTTGAGCCCAGCATCGTCGGGAACGATTCTGGGTATACCTTGTGTTTGCCAGTGATGAAGGATAAGAACTTTCGTGGGGCAGGCATTTTTTGCTTACTTTTTGTTGCCACAAAAAGTGAGTCGCCTATAAAAGGCGAAAAAGGATATTGGTATCAGCAAGTTAATGAACAATAAAAAGATATTAAAATCACAAGGCAGTGATTGGTGAAGTTCCTGTAAGTACGCGGCCTATAAAAGGCGAAAAGGGTATATTCATTACGAATGGTAGTCAGAAAAAAAGATATTAGGGTTTGCAAATGCAAAAACTGGATTCCCGCCTGCGCGGGAATGACTGCGTAAAAAAACAAAACCCTGCATAAGCAGGGTTCCGAAATTCCTAATGTAAGTACTAAAACTTACCG
>JBECKS010000182.1:0-7540 GCA_040235395.1 Pseudomonadales bacterium
GGTACGAAAAAAGGTGAGATTTTCTTAGGGGAGGTTTCATGCAACAGAACAGAATTATTTTCTATACCTGTAATTCCACCAATTCCCGATCCAATAACTACGCCTATTCTATGGCTATTATCTTCCCTAACTTCAATTCCTGAATCCTTAAAAGCCTGATCGGCAGCAGCAAGACCATATTGAATAAACACATCACAGCGTTTGGCGTCTTTGGGATTCATAAAATCGGCGGGGTCAAAATTCTTTACTTCACCACAGAAGCGTGTGGGGTAACTTTCCGTGTCAAACCATTCAATGGTATTTATTCCACTATCCCCCTTGAGCAAACGTTTCCATGTATTCTCTACATCATTTGCTAAAGGGCTTACCATGCCCAAACCAGTAATTACTACCCGCCTTGTCATCGTCTCTCACTCCAAAATGTTACTACCAAACTCAAAAACCTATATACCAACGAAACAAAAACAATCATAGCCCAAAAAAACAAAAAGCCGCTGAAGATTTCTCTTCGGCGGCTTTAATTTACTTGTACTGCAAGTATCTAACTTATACAGGCTACTACAGATTGTTATTTACGTAATCAATCGCCTGTTGAACGTTGGTGATTTTTTCTGCTTCCTCATCAGGAATTTCAGTCTCAAATTCTTCTTCGAGAGCCATCACTAACTCTACTGTGTCCAGGGAATCAGCGCCAAGATCCTCAACGAAAGATGCTTCGTTGGATACTTCTTCTAGCTTAACGCCCAGTTGCTCAGCTACAATTTTTTTTACGCGCTCTTCAATGTTACTCATAACGGTCTTTCTCTCCTGATAGGAATTAACAGACTAATTTTCTCAAAAATGAGTCATCAGTCTAGATTAAAAAATGATGACATATACCTTGTGTGCCGTCGGGGGGGATTTATACGGAAAGTCGCTTGCTAATTCAAGTAAATTCCCTAGAAAAGGCTTAAAAAAAGCCTTTACAAACCCTATCCTTGTTGCTCTACATGTACATGCCACCATTTACTGGAATTGTTGAGCCGGTGATATAGGCTGCACCATCACTGGCAAGAAAACCACAAACTGCAGCAATTTCTTCAGGATTACCCAAACGCCCCAAGGGTATTTGAGTAAGCATCATGGCCTTATGTTCTTCGGCTAACTCCTTGGTCATATCCGTATCTATAAAGCCCGGCGCCACTGCATTAAAAGTTATGTTTCTGGAACCAAGTTCCCTGGCCATACTGCGGGTATATCCTTCAAGTCCCGCTTTAGCAGCTGAATAATTAGATTGGCCGACATTACCCATTAATCCAACGACTGAAGAAATATTGATAACCCTGCCCCATCTTGCCTTGGTCATGCCTTTAAGACAGGCTTTGGTGACACGGTAAATTGATGAGAGATTGGTCTCAATAACTTCATCCCATTCCTCATCTTTCATTCGTAACGCTATGTTATCTCTAGTAATTCCTGCATTATTAACAAGAATGGTAGGCGCTCCAAACTTTTCATTTATAGCATCCATCACCGACTGAATTGATTCCTGACTAGTCACATTCAGGCACATACCCTGTCCTTCACCAAGATAAGCGGAAATGTTTGCTGCCCCCTGATCTGTTGTAGCAGTGCCAATCACCTTAGCGCCATCTGCTTGTAACTGAAGCGCAATCGCCTTCCCTATCCCTCTACTTGCACCGGTAACCAGCGCTACCTTACCTTCTAGACTCATTAACAAATCCTCGCCTTTTTGTTCAACTTTGTTCCCGAAAACCGATTTACTTTAAATTGCTTTCAGGAAGTCCCTTAAAGCCTCAGGGTTACTGAGAGCCAGAGCATTCAATGACTTATCAATTCTTTTACTTAAACCAGTCAATACCTTGCCAGGACCACATTCAACGAGTGTATCCACTCCCTGTCCTACCATAAATTCAACACATTCCACCCAACGGACCGCATCTGTAAGCTGCCTGACCAAGGCTGCTTTTATTGCATTAGTTTCCTCTTCAACGGAAACATCCACATTATTGACCACAGGAACACTTCCACTATGTAGGCTAATAGCATCCAAACGGCTAGCCAATTGCTCCGCTGCAGGAGCCATCAAAGCACAGTGAGACGGAACACTGACAGAAAGCGGCATAGCCTTCTTTGCGCCTGCTTCCTTACAAAGCTCAATAGCCCTATCAATAGCCTCCTTGTTACCCGCAATTACAACCTGTCCTGGTGAGTTGAAATTAACAGCACTGGCTACTTGACCCTGAGCTGCATCGTCACAGGCCTTCTTTACCAGAGCATCATCAAGACCAAGGATTGCAGCCATTGCCCCTTGACCCGCAGGAACAGCTGCCTGCATGAACTGACCTCTCTCCTCAACCAGTTTCACTGCATCCTTCAAGCTCAATACACCAGAACAGACCAAGGCTGAATATTCACCCAAACTATGTCCGGCCATATAAGCAACATTAAAAGGTACTTCGCTTTGACAGACACGCCACAAGGCAACGCTGGCAGTCAGGATTGCTGGCTGAGTGACTTCTGTCTGATTTAATCTTGCTTCATCATTCTGACAGGTATCCCACAAATCATAAGATAAGGCATCGGATGCTTCTGAAAAGCTTTCTTTAACCTGAGGAAATTGCTCAGCAAAATCTGCCAACATGCCAACACTTTGCGAACCTTGCCCAGGAAAAATAAACGCTGTCTTTTCAAGTTTTTTCATTTTTTATTTCCTAAACTTAAGACGATATCAATTCATTGATACAACTGATTCTTCTTGCTGCTTACTGACTGCAACATGCTCAAAACGGGATCGAATCAATTCAGGAACATCTCGATCAAGTTCTTTCATTGCCACATTAATCGCTTGAGAAAAACCAAAAGCACCAACCCCCCCATGACTTTTGATAACGATTCCCTGCAAACCAACTAGACTTGCTCCGTTATAGGCTTCGGGGTCTGTCTTCTGTTTGAATTTCTTCAACATTGGATAAGCAAATAAGGTGAGTATTTTTGTAAGCAGGTTTTCACTTGCAGCTTCCTTAAGGAAATGAGTCACAAGACGGCCCGTTCCTTCCATGGTTTTAAGTGCAATGTTGCCAACAAAACCATCAGCAACTACAACATCCACTTCTCCCTGAGAAATACCGTCACCTTCTACGAAACCAACATAATTTAAGGATTCAGCTTTTAACAGACGCTGATGAGTCTCCTGAATTTGCTCATTTCCTTTTAGTTCTTCTTCACCAATGTTCAACAAACCAATTTTAGGACGCTGAATATCACTATGAACTTCACTAAGAATGGAACCCATCACCGCAAATTGAAAAAGTTGCTCGGCACTGCAATCAACATTTGCTCCCATGTCGAGCAAATGACTGTAACCCTTGATGGTTGGTACTGTTGTACAGATAGCAGGACGATCAATATTTGCATGTGTTTTAAGCACGAATCTCGCAATCGCCATCAATGCGCCAGTATTTCCCGCACTGACACAAGCTTGCGCATCACCTTGCTTAACAAGGTTAATTGCAACACGCATGGATGAATCTTTTTTCTTTCTTAGTGCATCTGATGGTTTCTCATCCATCAAAACCACTTCAGAAGCGTTTTGGATACCTAAGCGCTGCTGATCGAACGCCTTACCCTTAAGCGCTTCCTTAATATTATCTTCATTACCAACAAGGATAAGAGAAAGATTGGGATTGTTCTTCAATGCTTCGAGGGAAGCAGGGACCGTCACGGACAAACCATGATCCCCACCCATTGCATCGATTGCGATAGTCTTCCTGGACATTAAATTCTATAGAACTTAGTCAGCTTAAAATAAAAAATCCGTCAGATTTTCTTAAACCTGACGGATTCCACTAAAGCACTAAAGGCTTATTCGTCGTCTAATCCGTGAATGACTTTCTTGCCTTTGTAATAGCCATCCGCACCAACATGATGACGACGACGAAGCTCACCCGAACCATCGTCTTCTACAATGTGATTCACATTGCTGGTTAAAGCATCATGTGAACGACGCATTCCACGACGTGAACGTGTCTTTTTAGTTTTTTGTACTGCCATTAGTACAACTCCTCAAGTGAACACTTGTGTTAATAATTTCAAGATTTCAGTTTTTCTAATACGGCAAAGGGATTTGGTTTTTTCTCAGCCCCTTCAACCTGATCACCAAAAGTCGTTTTGCCATCTAGTGGCTGACATACTTCTGAGTGATAGAAAACAATGGGTAACGCCAGTATCAATTCTTCCTCAACCAAAGCATGAAGGTCTATTTCAGGCTTATCTAGAACAAGAGGCTCATAAATATCGGGGAGACTATGTGCATCCTCTTCACTCCTCAAGAGAGCAAAAAGAAAAGCTCCTTCTATATTTACCTTTTCTACAGTCAGACAACGTTGGCAAGTCAATGACAGAACGGCGTCAATTTTGCCAGATATTACGGCTATCCGTTGTTCATCTCGGAAAAAATGAAGATGAACACTAACACTACCTTCAGAATCCGCTAATAAACCCTCTAAACGCTCTAGGCAATTTAAAGGGATATTTCCCTTCATTTCAGTGCCTGCACCCACCTGCTTAAATGGATCGAGACGCTGAGGAATTAGCTGGTCGTTCATAGGCGCGCAATAATAGGGATTCGACCAAGCACTGTCAAAGCCTAAATCGCCAGAAGTCTTTGATTTCGAGGGCTTTTCACAAGACGCCAGAAGTCATCACCAGGATATAAACATTACCGTTTTTAAGCTCGTCAGACTTGAAACATACACCTGTTTTCAATATTAGTGTTAACCTCGCACAAGCAAGTAAATATCTGACTAAGGTCTATCCGCCATGCTTAAACAACTCTTCGATCAAGTCTCAGGAACATTCACCTATTTACTCTACGATCAGGATTCAAAAGAAGCCCTTCTTATAGACTCAGTTTTTGAACAGCATCAACGCGATCTGGCCTTAATCAGGGAGCTCGAATTAAAGCTTATTGCCTGTGTAGAAACCCATTGTCATGCCGATCACATCACCGGAGCATGGTTACTCAAGCATGTACTAGGCTCACAAATCATAGCTTCAGAGCAATCTGGCATACATCATCTGGATAAAGCCCTGAAAGAAGGTGACACCATTTCATTTGGCAAGCACTCCCTAAGAGCATTATCTACCCCAGGGCATACGGATGGCTGCATGAGCTATGTGCTTGACGACAACAAAGCTGTCTTTACAGGTGACAGCCTGCTCATTCGCGGTTGTGGAAGAACAGACTTTCAGCAAGGTTCAGCAGCAAAACTCTTTCATTCCATCACAAGCAAACTATTCAAATTGCCTGACTCCTGCATTGTCTATCCGGCTCATGACTACAACGGCAGGATGAGCAGCTCTATTGCAGAAGAAAAACAGCTCAATCCTCGAATTGGCGGTGATGCCAATGAAGTCGATTTCACAGGATTCATGGAAAACATGCGACTTCCCCACCCCAAGAAACTCGATATTGCTGTACCCGCCAATCTGGAAGCAGGTCGACCTAAAGATGATGAGTTACCCGTTTCACCAGACTGGGCACCCGTAGTAAGCACCTATAGCGGCATTCAGAAGGTTTCACCCCAATGGGTTGCTGCACACATCAATGATGTTCATATTCTGGACGTCAGAACCCGGCATGAACTTGAAGAAGAAAGTATTCGATTACCCAAAGCTCAGGAAATCCCCATCGACGAACTGAGAGAACACTTAAGCGATATCCCTAAAGATAAACCTGTCATGACCATCTGCCGTTCTGGAAAACGTTCAGTACTCGCCTACAGCATTCTCAAAGAAGCTGGCTTTGAAAAAATTGCCAATATTGATGGTGGCTTTCTGCGGTGGCAGCAGGAAGGTTTGCCCTTTTAGCCCGCTAATATCAATCATGGATTACTTATGAGTAACTTTGAAAATATCATGCAATTCATCACATCCTTCATGGATGTCAGCGTCATCCTGTTTCTTTTTATACTGGGCATTGCAACAGCAAGTTTCGTTGTTATCTACATTATTGATAGATTTCAGCATAAACACACCATTCGACGTAACTACCCTGTCATTGGTCGCTTCCGTTATCTGTTTGAACACTTAGGTGAATTTTTTCGCCAATACTTTTCTGCAATGGATCGCGAAGAACTTCCATTTAATCGGGCAGATCGTTCATGGGTTTATCGTGCTGCGAAAAATGTGGAAAGAACCATAGCCTTTGGCTCAACCAGAAGCCTGAGCCCATCTGGAGAAATTATTTTCCTGAATAGTCTTTTCCCCACTGCTGACTCAAAACTCGTGAGCAAAGAAAACATGATCATTGGGGAAGATCACGTTAAATATCCCTACTCTACTCAATCCATTTTCAATATTTCTGGCATGAGCTACGGCGCCCTTTCCAAACCAGCTATCAAGGCACTCTCAAGTGGTGCAAAAAAAGCAGATGTCTGGATGAATACTGGTGAAGGTGGTGTTTCTTCCTATCATCTTCGTTCTGGCTGTGACCTGGTAGTTCAGATAGGTACGGCAAAATACGGCGTGCAAGATGAAAGCGGAAAACTCAGCGTTGAAAAACTGAAAAAACTGGCTGCTTTTGAGCAGGTAAAAATGTTTGAGCTCAAATTAAGCCAAGGCGCAAAACCAGGAAAAGGTGGAATGCTGCCTGGTGAAAAAGTAACTGAGGAAATCGCAGAAATTCGAAACATTCCCGTGGGCAAGGCTTCTATCAGTCCTAACGCCCATGAAGAAATCAAAAGCATTGAAGACCTTCTCGACATGATTCAGTTTATTAGGGAACAGGTCGAAAAGCCTGTTGGAATGAAACTGGTACTGGGAGATTACAGTTGGCTCGATAAATTCTGTAATGAAATCTTACGACGTGGCATTGCGAGTGCTCCAGACTTTATCACACTGGATGGAGCAGAAGGAGGAACGGGCGCTGCACCTCAAACCTTAATGGATTATGTGGGTTTACCCTTAAACCGTAGTCTGCCGATGTTAGCTGACAAACTCAATGAGTACGGGTTAAAGGAACGCGTTCGATTAATTGCCTCCGGAAAACTGATTACGCCTTCCAGCATAGCCTGGGCTTTATGTATGGGCGCAGATTTCGTCGTGTCTGCTCGAGGATTCATGTTTTCAATTGGTTGTGTTCAAGCACTCCAATGCAATAAGAATACCTGCCCTGCTGGTATCACAACACATAATCCAAAATTACAACGTGGGCTCGACTGGCAAGATAAATCAGAGCGTGCTGCAAATTATGTTCTCAATATGAAAAAGGAATTAGATATGCTCGCTCATTCCTGTGGGCTTGAATCTCCGAGACAACTTTCAAGAACACATGCCCATATCATTATCGACCCGCGCACAAGCGTAGCTCTTGAAGAACTTTATCCCACAAAGGAAAACAGATTCAAGACGATTGACATAACAGAAGAAAAAGCATCTTGATAAAGCCCTCTTTAAAAAAAACTCGTATTCCTTTGATTCTGGCCAGCGGTTCCAAATATAAAAAAGAGTTGCTTTCACGTTTACAATATGAATTTAC
>JBECKS010000007.1:0-5367 GCA_040235395.1 Pseudomonadales bacterium
GAGAAACCAGGGCTTCTTCAAAATACTCTAGTGCATCAAGGTAAGAGTTATCCTGATCATTATCAAAAGAAGCTATATTCAAGTTGTTTTCAAAGAGCCAGTCTGGAGAAGCAACGCCATGAATCTCTTTTGCAGAATATACAAGCAAATCAAAACCCTTATCGTGATAGGGGTCATAGAAATGGTTTATCGCTCTTGTATCTTCATCTTCATCGGAAGCGCCTTGGCGAATTAAATCTATTAAAGTTTCACCCTTGTTAAAATTTATTTTATTTCCTCTGTTAAATTCAAATTGAAACCCTAAAGAACTTTTTAACCAATCATTTTCTGCTAGTTTGCTGTCACTTCTATTTATTGCTTTGTCCGATATCTCCTGATGGATAACTTCTTTGTATGCCCATAAATCTACCGATGCAAAAAACAAAAAAAACAAACATACAAATTGAAATCTAATTCTCTGGACTTTCCTCACTATCATACTCCTTAATAAACCTTGTAAAGGACGGACATCCCTGGTCTTCGTCCCGCTCTTCTCTTCCTAATAAACGATCATATAGATTACTGGTTCTTAACCTTCCCTCTGGCCTAGCTTCAATTATCATTCTGGGAAACTTTTCCCATTCACATTTCGAACTTTTATAACGAACAATTTCATCCAATACGTAATTGAAGCGCCTAATCATGTCATCGTGTTTTTGTTCATCCCCCTCAAACCTCTGCATCTTCACTTGCATTCCATCCCAACTGGAATCCGTAAAGGGTGATGTAAAAAATGTCGGCCTGTAACGATCTCTTAATTGCCGAGGGTAATAACCTTTCTTGTAAAGCAATATCTGGGGGGAATCACCTTTTAAACGAGCGTCCCATGAAAACCAGTGAGGAATTTTCTTTGGACCCCAGCCAGAAAAATGAAAATTACCTTGCGCATCGCTAGTGGTTTCAATGACATTAACAACGCCTCTATTGGAACCTCCTTCCCAACCTCCATCCAGAAGCCAGAAGGCAACGACGACCACATCGTTAATAGGCTCACCCGTATCAACATCGATAACTTGCGCATCAATGGACTTGGCAAAATAGAACATTGGGTCTGGGTATAGGCATTGATACGTTAATAGAGTAAGCAGGCCCAAAAAAATCCAGCGCTTTTTAAATTTTTTCCCTTTTTTAGTTTTTCCCTTTTCCTTTTCTTCTTGATCTATCGAAAGGTTTTCATCCTCATCATTAACTAATGAAATATCCTTATCACCACTCATACCCACTCCCTGTTTTACATCGATTGAATGCGCCAGATTCCCTGACCATCCTTAAGATAATAAACAAAAAACAAATGGTTTTCGCCATTAATGATTCTGTTTACTCCATACTCAGCATATTCACTGCCCAGGTTTGAGGATTGCAAAGAAGAAAATCCTGAAACAATCTGAGGCATCTTGTATGCCAATGTTTCAAAAGCATCTCTATATCTATCTCTTGATTTGTCAGAGAAATAAGCCAGTGCGCCTTCAACATCACCTCCACTTAACTCATCTAACATCGCTGACCAGTTCCTTCTTAGCAGCTGATCCACTTCTGATTTGTCGATAGCAACAAAAACAAAATCATGGGTGATAAGCATACCCTGCGCATCCATCACGGCAATTTGATTGTGATACACCCCCGGGCTTGTTCCGCTCAATGTCAGCTCACGGGTTGCTCCTGCCAGAAGTGGATACATAGTTGATCCATTCAACTGAACACTGACATCTTCATCACCATGATTAATTAGCTTTACATTTTTGCTAAAAGGCACATAAACCTGCGTAGACCCTATTACAATTTCTATATCAGAGGGCAGAATCACACTGTGAATAATCAGGTTTCTGGAAATTGATTGGCCTGTTTGGGTAGTAAGCGTAACCTCAATATTGTTTTGCCCTAACTCAAGCGGAATATTTGCGTAGTATCCGTCTTCATAGATGGAAGCTGCCACACCATTCACCATGATTCCTGAATTTTCAGGTGCCACAAATTTTCCTTCAACAATAGCGAAACTGTCGGGTACGGCGTCACCATCCTGTAAGGAGGTAACTGTCAGCTCAAGCTCTTCCCCTACAATTGAAAGCGTAAGGGGTGATGAGGTGATAGATGATCCAGAAGTAGTGATGGCTTTTGCTGTGATGACATGCTGCCCCAGAACGGAAGGCTGCCATATGAATTCG
This sequence comes from Pseudomonadales bacterium, assembly GCA_040235395.1. Classification (GTDB taxonomy): domain Bacteria; phylum Pseudomonadota; class Gammaproteobacteria; order Pseudomonadales; family JBECKS01; genus JBECKS01. The sequence goes on from JBECKS010000007.1 coordinate 2,202, forward strand.
TAAGGATAACTTTCATCCACGCCAATGATTTCAGAACCAGAAAAAAACTGTACCTGCGTGACACCCTCAAGGAAACCTTCAACGCTGGCCTTTAAATAGACGTCTGAACCCAGGGTGTAGCTTTGGCCATCAAGGGGAGACTCCAGAAAGATATTAGCAAGCTGTTTTGGCAAAACATCAATGCTTACCACTTCTGAATCAGACACTGCACCATCATTATCTATCGCCTTCGCTGTTATCAGGTAATTCCCTTCTTCTACGTTTTCCCAAAGAAATTCATAGGGCGCATCATAATCCTCCGATAACAAAATATTGTTTTGATAAAAGCTCACCAAAGAAACATATCCATCAATATCTGAGGCATTTGCAGCCAGAAGAACTGAAGAAGATGCTTCAATACTGGTTCCATTTAATGGCGAGCTTAATGCAACTGTTGGCACCTCATTCTCACGCACCTCAACATGAAGTTGTTCGGAGGTGCTAATAGCGCCATCATCATCCTTTGCTTTTGCAGTAATCACATAGTCGCCCACAACATCGGGAACCTGCCATGAAAATGTATAAGGCGTTTGCTTCAACGAAGCGATTAGCTGCGATCCTGAATAGAAGAATACCTCCTCGATATAGCCATCTTCATCGCCCGCATCGGCTACCAGAAGAACTTCCGAACCAGTCGTAACGGTTACATTATTTTGCGGCTCAACAATATTCACCCATGGCTCAATATTTGGCTCAAATACTTCAAGATCCACAGCATCAGAAACACTGATCGCACCCTTATTATCGATGGCCTTCACATATAGTTGATAGGTGCCTGGAAAAATACTGGTCCACTGTGTAGAAAATGTCTTCCTTGTATCCTCACCAATCAAATTTCCATTTGCATAAAACTCAACTTTTTTTATCTCCCCATCAACATCCAGCGCATCCGCCTCAAGGTAAATGGTATTTAGGGTTTCATAATTTGTGCATTGTTCTGGCCAGGAGAGAGACACCATAGGGCTTATATTCTGCTGTTCCACCACCACCCTGATTGGCGTTGAGGAAATAATCTCACCTTTATCATTGGTTGCTTTAGCAAAAAGTACATGAAAGCCTGCATTAGTGGCTTTCCACAGAGACTCATAGGGTTCTGTATCCATACTATGAAGCAATTCATTCCCATTAAATAATTCAATTTTCTGAATCGATTCAGCAGGGTCGTCCAGATTCACAATAATATTGAGTTGTTCACCTTCTGTTAGAATCGTTTCATCTACTGGATTCATAATTTCTAAAAAAACAGGGCTAGCCGCCTGCTCAACAACATTCACTTCCACAGCAGCAGAAACAGTTTCAGCCCCCGAAGAATCCCTGGCAACAGCGGTCAATAAAAAAGTACCGGCAGATGAACTCGTCCAAAGTGCCTCCCATTCATTACTGTCATTTATTGTTGCAAAAGAAATAAATTCAGCATCACGATAAAAAGAAACAGATTCAATAAAACCATCTGAATCCTCTGCATAAGCAACAAGATTAATACTTGTTCCGGTCAGTGCAGTCATTCCTGATTGTGGTGACACAATACTGACATTAGGAGCACTATTACCTGAACCTTTTTTTCCTGAAGGCGCCGAATAGGAAAATACTGGCAACATACAAAACGCCAGAAGACCAAAAACAAAAATTATTCGACGAACTACTCCTATCTTAAAACTTCTGAACATCACACATCCTTGTTTCAAAATTACTGACAGCTTAAATCAGGCTTCACCAACTGATACAAGACCGAAGAATCCGTCTCATTTTTTCCATCTCGAAAAGTAGCGATAATCTGGTGAATACCAGCACCTAGCTGAATATCCATCCTTGCCTCTCCACCTTCCAAGTATGAAGAACCCAATTTTTTATTTTCTTTCCAGAAAACAATTTCATCGCCATCAGCACCTGATGGCATTTGCAAAACAAGGTTTAAAGATTCACTTGAAATAGAAGGGTTTTTCAAACTCGACAAACTTAACTCAGCGTCATCACTATCAAGTTTGAGTAAAACTGCATCGTAGCTTCCACCCGAATAGTTATCATTCCATGAGTTCGTCGTGGTTAAAAACGATGAGTTATAAGCACCCGTTAGGTAAACGCCACCATTGGAATCAATAGCTGCTTGATTAAAACTCATTCCATCTGCACTCTGCTCACTCAGATGGATAAGCGAAGAATACAAGAGAACATTACCCACTTCGCTTATTTTACTAACAAATAACGATTTTTCAGTATCAGTTTGTTTTTTGGGTAAAAGAGAATCGACAAGAGGAAAGGTATAGGATTTGGCAAGACCAATCACGTAAGCATGCCCTCGTTTATCAAGCTGGATATCAAAAGCAACATCGCCTTGGTATCTTTTTGGTTTGAATACTGCTTCACAATATTCTGGGTAACAAATTTCCCCTCCAAGGAAGGAAGAAAAAAGTAGAACCTCACCTGTCGATGAAAGCTTGCTTACAAATGCATTTCCTAAATTTGAATTTAATAGATGTGAACCCGCCTTAACTGTCTGAAATGCATTCTTGACGGGATAATCTTCAGAATAAGTCTCTCCAACCAGATACATGTTTTCCATAGCATCAAGCTTGACCGCATTTATCGCATCTCGATCATTTCCCCCAAGATAACTGGAATACAAAAGAACTGAACCACTAACATCAAGCTTAGTAATAAAACCATCGCTTTCACCTTTTAATTCTGATTGCATTGCCTTGTAAGTTGGAAAATCTCCAGATTCCGTTTCGCCAACAAGATAAATATTGCCTCTGATGTCTAGCGTTAAATCATTAACAACATCAAGACCTGATCCTGAAATAAATGTCGCAAATAGAGCATCACTTCCTTCCTGATTTAATTTGAGAACAAAGGGCGCTGAAGTTTTCCCGGATGGCAGAGAAGGCTGAAAAGCATTCTTTGTGGTTTTGAATTCAGTATTAGCTAAGCCAGATATATAGGCATAACCATCCGCATCAACAGCAATCCTCGTTGCAGATGCACCCAATATATAAGTCGAATAAACCAATCTCCCTGCGTTATCAAGCTTGACAACAAAAGACTGCTCACCTGAAACACTAGAAACCTGATAAGCAGATGTTGTTACAGGAAAATCAGTTCCTGTTGTGGTTCCTGTAATATAAATATT
>JBECKS010000010.1:0-3389 GCA_040235395.1 Pseudomonadales bacterium
ATTCTATTTCAAACCTGAAGGCAGCAATCTCTTGATTACGCCCGCCGATGAAATTCCTTCCGAACCCCACGATGCTCAGGCAAATGAACTGGATATCGCTTTGGGTGTTGATCGTGTACAGCGGGTGCTCGATATTGAATTCAAACACGTGATTCGACAGTGGGCAGGCTTGCGCACCTTTTCCAGTGACCGTTCTCCCATTGTGGGTTTTGATCCGGAACTGAAGGATTTTTTCTGGTTGGCTGGTCAGGGCGGATATGGCATTCAAATGGGCCCTGCTTTGGCAAAACTTGGCTGTGCATATTTGCAAGGAAAAGAAAGTACCATTCCTTCGCTGGAAAAAAAGGCTGTATCACCTGAACGATTCCATTAGAATTTTGACAAACCTTTAGAAAACTTATTGAAGCTATATTTCAATGGCTCAGAAGAAAAAAACAATCATTGGCAGCGAAGAATGGTTTTCCTTCAAAGACCTCGGCATTCCTGTCATTAAAGCGCGGGTCGATACAGGCGCAGCAACATCCTCCCTGCATGCTTACAATATTCAACCCTTCACGCGCAAGGGGAGTACCTGGGTTCGTTTTGAAGCACACCCGATTCAGAAAAATAAAAAAACAGTCATTAGCTGTGAAGCCTTGGTGGTGGGTCAACGCACCATCAAAAGCTCATCGGGACACCCCGAACAACGTTACGTAATTGAAACCGCCATTTCATATGACGAAGTGGAATGGGATATTGAAGTCACGCTCACCAATCGCGATAGCATGGGTTATCGCATGTTACTCGGTAGACAAGCCATGAATGGCAGAATGATGGTAGACCCTGAGAAAAGTTTTTTACTCGGTGCCTATACCAAGGAAGATGTTAAAGAGATTTATAAAAACCCTTAAGACAGATTTTTATTCTTCCTTTGCAAGAAAATTGAAAGCATCCCGAGGATAACGATCCGCGTCTGATATACGCCCTACCCAACCAGGCTCCACAAGATTTCGATATTCCCACACGATTTCCTTGCTTTCAGGATCCACCTCAAACACACGCCCACCCTCAGGTTCCACAATTAGAAGGTTATTGTTTTCCAACACCTGCACTCGCCCCATAATTGAGCTAAAAAATGGCACTTCCTTACTGCCCTCAAATTCGGTTTCAACCTTTCTAGATGCAGGATCAATTTTAAGAATTCTCGTATAACCAAAAGCCTGTCCATCAGGAAGATAATGTGCGTAATCACGCTGGGAAATTCCTGTACGATTATCAAACAGATAAATATTTCCCTCTTTATCAACATCAGGGTCATGTTGTCTCACAAAAGGCCCAGTCATTGACCACTTGATTAATTTACTTTCTTTATCAAGCACTATTAGCGTATTCAGTGTGCGCAAAGAAAGCAGAATATCGCCTGCCTGAACGCCTTCAAACTTTATAGCTTCTTGTTCTGATAAAATTTCAATGTCATTTGTATGTAGCGGATCATCATATTTGATTAATGACCTGCGAGGATTTCCCCCTGCGTAAAGTATCCCCTGGTAGTTGCTGTTAAAAATACTGTCCAGGATACTAAAAGTTTGTATTACCTCACCATCTTGAGAAATCTGCATTACCTGATCTTCCCAATGAGGAATTAGCATATAGGGTCTGGTTTTTGTCGCTCTTGGCTGCCCTTTTCTGTTCAATATCCAAATACTGCCATCTTCTGCTACATCCATAGAATGATGCGCCGCTATATCCAGCTTCCATAACAACTTTGAATCTTTATCAAGTTTAAGTAAGGAAGTGATTTCAAGAATCAGAAGTAAATTTCCATCAGCATCTACATGATAACCATGAATCGATTTATGCTTTTTAGACAGCGCAATATTTACATCCTTTGACACAGATAAATCGGGATACTCATCAAAAGGAATACGCCACTGATGCAACTGATTACCGTCAATATCGATAAGCTGTGCCCGGTATTCTCCCGCATCTCCATCATAATAATTCATGAAGGTCACACCATCTTGCACACGCTCCTTGTTATGAATTGTTACGCCGCCAGTTGTAAACGGCCCTGAAATTTCCTGTGCTGAACGTTTTTCAATAACCTCAAGCACAAAAAGGGATTTAGCAGCCTCGCCACCTTGTGAAAGCATACGCAACAAAGGAGACAATGCCCTTTCGTCTTCATCGGAAAGAAAACCATAGAGAACCAGAAGAAAGCCCAACATGAAAATGACAAGACTTTTATAAAGAAAAGCAAAAATACGTAACATTAGTCACTCCAAATTAATGGGCATTAAATTCTTATGGGAAGTTCGATGCTAGCTTGCTAGCCATCTTTTGATTAGCGTGTTTGAGCTTATTATGTTTTTAGACCTTTTTCAAAATAATGCTTACCAAGAATTACTATCAAGATACCACCAAGTATCAACATCGCTGACATCACAAGCCTTAGCGACAGAACTTCTGCTGAAAACAGAATACCGCCTGCCGCCGCAATCACAGGTACCAGCAATTGCAGAATCGCTGCCTGAATGGGCGACAAGCCACCTAATGCCATATACCAGATGGTGTAGCCAATACCTGAAGTGAGCCCACCTGACAGAATCGCCAGAATAATTCCTTCACTACTTAGATGACTTTTTAAAAACGTTGCAAGCACTAACACAACAACCAAGGGAAGAGTTTTGAAAAAATTATGCGCGGTATCAGCCAATGGATTTTTCGATCCTTTGCCTGCAAGGGTATACACACCCCATGCCATACCCGCTGCTGTCATAAACACAAAACCATAAAAAGATGGCGCTGCTACACCCGGTAACATTAAATAGGTGAAACCCGCAAAGGCAATGGCAATACCCACCCACTCAATAAGAAAAAGTTTATTACCTTTGATAATACTCAAACCAATCATGGTGATTTGCACCGAAGCAAACAGAATCAACGCGCCCGTTCCTGTTTCCAGAGAAATATAGGCATAAGAAAAACCAATAGCATAAATAAATAACATTAAACCTGCTTTCCAGCTTCCCTTGGTACGTTCCAGATTTTCTTTTTTACCCTGTGTTAATTGCAAAATAATAAAAAGAACAATAATGCCACTCAGCAAACGAATGGAAGTAAAACTGGCAGCGTCGATGGTGGCATCACCAAGTGCTAAGCGACAGAGAATGGAATTACCAGCAAAGGCAGTTAAGGCAAAGGCTGTGATCAGAATGGTTTTCATGAATAGCTTTTAATAAATGAAGCACGAACTACAAAAGCGCCATCAGGAAACGAATCCAGATAACATTCAGCACCAACACACTAGTGGCAAAAAATGTTACGCGATGATAAACATCGTTATAGGTTAAATGAATCGCAGTGTGCACAAACCTCAAGCCCACATAGGCCCAGCTAAGATTCAATGC
>JBECKS010000027.1:0-6634 GCA_040235395.1 Pseudomonadales bacterium
CAGTGATGAAGGATAAGAACTTTCGCGGGGCAGGCATTTTTTGCTTACTGAGCCTGCCCCGCGACCGAAGGGAGTGTATTGGGTATTTTGTTGCCACAAAAAGTGAGTCGCCTATAAAAGGCGAAAACGAATATGTCTATTACGAGGATAATTAGAAACAAAAAGATATTAGAAAAACACACATCAATTCCCGTTTCAGCAGGAATGACAAGCGTTTACGCAAACTTCTCCCTCAACACAAACTTCTGCACTTTCCCCGTTGCATTCAATGGCAGCGCATCAATAAACGCCACTTTCCTTGGCACTTTATAGTTCGCCATTTTTTCCCTGCACCAGGCAATTAATTGTTCTTCTGTTAATTCAGCACCGGGGTTAAGCACTACGCAAGCCATAGCCACTTCGCCCATGCGCTCATCAGGAATACCTATCACGGCAACTTGAGCAACTGCTTCGTGTGAACTGATCTGGTTTTCAATTTCTGCAGGATAACAATTAAAGCCGCCCACAATAAACATATCCTTGATGCGATCGGTAATTCGTATATTCCCTTGTTCATCCATAATGCCTACATCGCCAGTATGCAACCAGCCATCACTATCGATTGCTTTTCTGGTTTCTTCTTCGTTTTCAAAATAACCACGCATTACGTTGTAACCACGCACAACAATTTCACCAGCTTCACCGCGAGGCACTTCTTTATTCTCAGAATCTACACATCGCACTTCAACATTTGGAATGGCTCTTCCCGATGTGGTTGCAATGGTTTCTGCGTCATCGCCTTGGCGACACATAGTTACTACCCCAGTGCTTTCTGTTAAGCCGTAAGCGGTGAGTACGGTATCGAAATGTAATTCATCACGCATTTTATGAATTAAAGAAACCGGAATGGCTGCAGCACCGGTTACCGCTAAGCGCAAGCAAGACGTGTCAAACTTTTTAAAGTCAGGATGCGCAAGAATACTTTGATAAAGCGTTGGCGGCCCTGGTAATACCGAAACCTTATCGCGAGCCACGCGTTCCATTACTTCTGCTGCATCAAACACAGCATGAGGAAGTATGCATGCGCCTTTTATCAAAGACGCCATCCAACCTGCTTTGTAACCGAAGGTGTGAAAGAATGGATTGACAATCAGGTAACGATCATCTGCTGTTAAACCCACCACATCACACCAAACAGAAAACACTTTCAGGTTTTGCGCGTGAGTACACATCACACCTTTTGGATTACCTGTGGTACCTGAGGTAAAAATCAAATCAGCTAAATCGTCAGCGTTTACTTTTTCTTCGGCCGTATTTAACTGCGCATCAGTGATTACGTTTCCTTTTTCCAGAAAATCATTCCAGGAAATATTCGAACCCGCTTCTCCTTTTAATACCACAATGTTTTGTAAGTGCTTCAGGTCTTCATTCTTTAACATGGCGGGGTAATCAAAACCTAAAAAACCACTCACGGTGCACAATACTTTTGCTCGACTGGTGTTTAATACATAGGCCGCTTCTGAACCTTTCATGCGTGTATTAACAGGAACAACAATGCCGCCGACACTTTGTGCACCGATAGCGGCAACAATCCATTCATGAACATTGGGTGCCCAGATAGCAACGCAGTCTCCTTTTTCTACACCCAATGCCAGAAAGGCTTTTGCTGCTTTAATACGTAAATCATTTAATTCAGCAAAGGAAATATGTTTGCTTTCATCTTCAATGGTGATTTTGTCGGGTGTTTGGCTGGCGTGATTTTTAACCAGATCAGGGATACACAGATTCTCGATATTCATGCTTGTTTCCTTATTTTTTTCAGCTAGGTGGCAAGTCTTGCAGCTTGTTCTTCTATGGCTGATGATGTTTAGCATACTAAATAAGGCGTTTTCGATGAAAAACACCCTTTTGGACGATGAATTTCGAGCTTTAAAACCGTCCAATGCCCATAGACTATTAATGATACGGAGTTTACATGTCTGGATTCACTACTCTGAAATTTTCCATCAACGAACACATCGCCACGATAGTGCTTAATCGCCCTGATGCGGCCAACGGCCTGAACATGGAGATGGGTAAGGAACTGATGCAGGCTGCCATTGCATGTGACGAAAACCCCGATGTGCGTTGCGTGTTGATTACCGGCGAAGGAAAGATGTTCTGCGCGGGCGGTGACCTGAAATCCTTCGCGGCTTATGGTGAAAAACTGCCTCATGCCATTAAAGAACTCACCACTTACCTTCATGCTGCTATTAGCCGTTTTGCGCGCATGAAAGCGCCTGTGATTATTGCCGTGAACGGCACCGCTGCGGGGGCTGGTATGAGCATGGCAGTATGTGGTGATCTGGTGTTGGCAGCGCATTCCGCAAAATTCACCATGGCTTATACAGCGGCGGGGCTTTCACCTGATGGCAGTGCCAGTTTTTATTTACCGCGTTTAATCGGACTTCGCCGAACTCAACAGTTAATGATTACCAATCGTCGACTAAGTGCCGAAGAAGCGCTTAACTGGGGCTTGGTTACACAAGTGGTTGAAGATGCTAAATTGATGGACGAGGCGCGTTCGCTGGCAAAACTTCTAGCGAGCGGACCAACACAGGCGTTTGGGCAAGTAAAAAAATTATTAAACACCAGCTTTCAGGAAAGCCTTGAAACACAAATGGAACTGGAAGCACAAGGCATTGCCGCCATGACTACCTGTGCAGATGGCAAGGAAGGCATTCAGGCTTTTCTTGAATAACGTCAGGCAGTTTTTAGTGGCAAATAAAATAAAAAAATAAATCGGAATTTACATGAGCGACATGAATTCAATTCAACAGGCACTGGATTTTTCAAACAAAACCGTACTGGTGACGGGTGGCGGAAAAGGGGTTGGTTTGGGCATCAGCAAACGCTTTCTTGCCTGTGGTGCCAACGTGGTTATTTGCGGAAGAAATGAGCCTGAAAGTTTACCTAAGGTTGAAAAGAATGAAGCAGTGTTCAAGGCATGTGATGTGCGTGACCCAGAACAAACTCAGGCCTTGGTTGATTTCTGCGTAGAAAAATTCGGCTCGCTGGATGTGTTAGTGAATAATGCAGGTGGCGCACCTTTTGCTGATGCCGCAACTGCTTCACCACGTTTTTCTGAATCCATTATTCGTTTGAATTTATTGGCGCCTTTGAATTTAAGCCAGTCAGCCAATGCTGTGATGCAAAAACAAAAAGATGGCGGTGTAATTATTAATATTGCCAGTGTGAGTGGCGCAAGACCATCGCCTGGCACAGCAGCCTATGGTGCCGCAAAAGCAGGTTTATTAAACCTTACCTCTTCTCTTGCGGTAGAGTGGGCTCCCAAAGTTCGCTTAAATGCCATTACTGCAGGTTTGATTAAAACCGAGCAAAGTCATTTACATTATGGCGATGAAGCTGGTGTTGAAGCGGTTGCCAAAACTGTTCCCCTTGAGCGCATGGCAACACCTGCAGATATTGGTGATACCTGTTTGTATTTAGCTTCGCCTTTATCAAGTTATGTGACGGGTACATCGGTGACCTTGCATGGTGGTGGAGAGAAGCCTGCGTTTCTGGAAGCGGCGAATACGAATAAGTAGGTGTTTTAGTTTTTGCGTCATTCCGGAATTTACAAAGTAAATGTCCGGAATCCATACCTTAAAATACTGGATTCCCGCCTGCGCGGGAATGACAACAAAGAGTTTACTACCAGATTTATAAATCTCGCTTTTAATTACATCCGTTTTCGCCTTTTATAGGCGACTCACTTTTTGTGGCAACAAAATACCTAATACACTCCCTTCGGTCGCGGGGCAGGCTCAGTAAGCAAAAAATGCCTGCCCCGCGAAAGTTCTCATCCTTCATCACTGGCAAACACAAGGTACGCCCAGAATCGTTCCCGACGATGCTGGGCTCAAATTTCATCCATGAAATTTGCCCCTGATGTTTGCAGGCGTTCTTCAGGGAACTTCCAAGGGGCGTTTAATTAACTCGACTACCATTCTTGAATACCCACCTGCTCACTATCTAAAACAATGTCAGAGCATTAACCCCTTCACCGTTTCTGGAGCTGAGACTTGCGAAGAAAAAATGGGCATAAGCGCTAGCCAGAAAGCGAGCTTGCGAGCGGTTCTAGCGCGGCCCAGGTTTTTTCAAGCAAGGTGAAGGCAGTCGCAAAGCGACCTTCAGGGTCGGTGAGAAGTTTCTTTGCTAGCTTTCTTTTGAAAGAAAGCTAGTCGCCTATAAAAGGCGAAAAAGGATTTAGCTAAGAATGAGATATTAATTCCTTGTAGATACTTATATCTTTGTTATTCCAATTTCCACAGGAGCGCCTAGGCATTCACCCTTCATTCTCTTGATGAAACTTCATCAGCCTTCTTCGATCACGTTTATCAGGTTTCTTCTGATCAAAGCTCACCGCATCACGGGCAGCATTCCTAATTAAACGATTCTCTTCGCGCTTCTTAAGACTTGCTTCAGTTTCATGATACAGAAGCGCTGCATCATTTGCCTTACCGCGTTTTTCACTCAAGGCATCAACCACAATTACTTTTACATCCCAACCCTGACGCACTTCAATCACATCGCCCACATTTACTACTTTATTCGCTTTAACACGCTGGGATTTTTCTTCTGAACTGACGTATTGAACTTTGCCGCCATCAATTGCAGTTTTGCATAAGCTACGCGTTTTAAAAAAACGTGCAGCCCACAACCACTTGTCTAAACGCACTTTATCGTTTGCTTCGCTCATATCAATTAATGATTTCCTTAAAGTCGTTAATTAAAGGAAAGCGAGACACATTTATTTCTGTTTGCGTGGAATCAGGAAAGGCAACCGAGCGTAAATATGTAATGCCAAAATTTTCAGCATTAGTTAACACCGACTCATTATCATCGATAAATAAAGTGGCTTCGTTATTGAATGAAAATGTTTTCTGAAAATGATTCCAGAAATCCGGGTGTTCCTTTGCTAATCCAAAATCATGCGTTGAAAAGAAGTGTTTAATCCACGGATGCAAAGAGCAGTATTGCATTTTTAGCGCGAGGCTTTTTGGGTGTGCATTGGTAATCAACACAGGTGTAATGTTTTTCTTTACCAGAAAATCAAGGAACTCTTTTACGGAAGGGCGAAAGGCAATGCGATGCGCTTCCATTTTTTTCAGCGCCATGATGTCTAGCCCCAGTTCTTCCTGCCAATGATCAACGCTATACCATGCCAGACTACCGTGTTCTTTTTCATACATGGCTTCTATTTTCTTAAGGGCATCATCAACAGTGAGAGAATGCTTTAAGGCATATTGTTCAGGTAAAAAATCCTGCCAGAAATAATTATCAAAGTGCAGGTCTAGAAGGGTGCCATCCATATCCAGTAGCACCGTTTCAATCTTGTTCCAGGGAAGCTGATTAGTCATTCATTAAAGGTCGTAATGCGATTATACTTGTGCGCGGTTACAGCCTTGAGCGCAATAACAGCCTAGTTAAATCAATTTTCATTTACAACAGGAATTCTCATGTCAGCACCTTTTGATCAAGCTCTACTCGATAACGTCATTCACATTGCAGCAGGTGCTGCAGAAAAAATCATGGATGTTTACGCAAACATGGGTGATATCGAAATTGATAAGAAGGCAGATGATTCACCGCTTACCCAAGCCGACCTGGCAGCGCATCACCATATTTGTAAAGAACTGGCCGCTATTAGTGAATTTCCTATTCTTTCAGAGGAATCCAAAGGTATTAGCGCAGAAGAGCGATTAAGCTGGACTACCTACTGGTTAGTTGATCCGCTCGATGGCACCAAGGAATTCATCGCGCGCAATGGCGAATTCACGGTAAACATTGCACTCATCCATCAAAACAAAGCAGTGCTAGGTGTGGTGTATGTGCCACCTACGCGCACCTGTTATTACGCTGCCAAGGGCATGGGCGCCTTCAAGGCAGTTGATGGCAATACACAAGCAATTCACACGCGCTCTCTTGAGAAAAGCATAGCTGCAAACAAGTTAGAGTTAGTGGGTAGTCGACGCCATGGTGCAGAAGCGCTGGAAAAACTCGTAGAAGATCTGAAACAAAAACTCTGTGACGTAGATTTACTTAATCAAGGCAGCTCACTTAAATTCTGTGCTCTTGCTGAAGGCAGGGCAGATCTTTATCCGCGCTTGGCACTCACTTGTGAATGGGACACAGCAGCCGCACAAGCCGTGCTTGAAGAAGCAGGAGGCGCAGTACTCAACCCTGATTTGAGCCCCATGCAATACAACACCAAGGAAGAATTACTGAACCCATTCTTCTGGGCAATCGCAGATGATTGTGAGCAATGGCGGGGAATACTGAAGGGAAGAATCGACTAACAACAACTGCACCAGAAGGATGTGTGGGTTTAAATTACCCGTTCCAGAAGCCAAAGCTCCATTTACAAAACCACAAACCCTCTAACTTTTTGATAAATAGGGATATTTCAAATTTCCGTTCCTTATTCCTGGGGCAATTAAGCCTCCTTGTTCCTGACGCTCTTGCTCCATTTACAAAAGTCAGAATAGTCTACAGATAGCAATAAGTGCTTGAGCCTTAAAGGCTTTTGTAAAAGAATGAAAAAAACAACAAAAACAAATACGCGCTTGCGCCCCACTTGCAAGTGAAACCGCGAAGCGTGAATCAGCTGTTA
>JBECKS010000074.1:0-6301 GCA_040235395.1 Pseudomonadales bacterium
CCAGCATCGTCGGGAACGATTCTGGGCGCACCTTGTGTTTGCCAGTGATGAAGGATGAGAACTTTCGCGGGGCAGACATTTTTTGCTTACTGAGCCTGCCCCGCGAACGAAGTGAGTGTATTGGGTATTTTGTTGCCACAAAAAGTGAGTCGCCTATAAAAGGCGAAAATGGATGTAATTAAAAACGAGATTTCTCGGCAACTGCTCCTGCGTTGCTGAGCCTGCCCCGCGAGCGCAGCGAGTGCTTTGGGTACTACCGCCTACATCCGTGTAGGCGTCGGCTTCGCCTCGAAATGACAAGAATGGATTCCGGATATTTACTTCGCAAATTCCGGAATGACGGAATCTGATTTCTACCCCAACTTCTTCGCCCTTAACCTCAAGGCATTACTAATCACCGACACCGAACTCAAACTCATCGCCAGTGCAGCAATCATTGGCGATAGCAACAAGCCAATAAAGGGATACAACACACCAGCTGCAACAGGAATACAAATACCGTTATAGGCCAAAGCAAAACCAAGATTCTGTTTCATATTGCCAACGGTATTGATTGAAAGTGAACGTGCTATCGAAATACCTCGCAAATCGCCTTTCACTAAAGTCACTTGCGCGCTGTTCATCGCCACATCTGTTCCTGTGCCCATGGCAATACCAATGTTTGCTTGGGAAAGTGCAGGCGCATCGTTAATGCCATCACCTGCCATGGCAACATTGTGTCCTTGGTTCTGTAATTTTTTCACGAGTTCCAGTTTGTCTTCGGGTCGCACATCACCATAAAAATCTTCAATGCCCAGTTTTTGTGCAATGGCTTTGGCAGTGGCTTGTCCATCACCTGTTGCCATCACCACATTTACACCAACGGAACGTAACTGTTTCAAGGCCTCTGGCGTGCTTTCTTTCACAGGGTCAGACACAGAAATAATACCCGCCAGTTTTTTATCAATCGCCATGAACATCACACTGGCGCCTTGCTCACGTAATTCGCTGGCTTTATTTTCCATCGATGTGATATTAACGCCTTGTTGCTCCATCATTACCCTGTTACCCAAGGCAAGACTTTTTCCATTGCAGGAAGCTGTTATGCCGATACCGGTGCTCGATTCAAAATTTTCCACTTTATCAAGTGCAATATTTTTACTTTTCGCTGCATCCAGAATGGCTTTTGCCATAGGGTGCTCACTGCCTTGTTCCATACTGGCTGCCAGTTGCAAAACGTCATTCTCAGAAAATCCTTCGCATGCGATTACGCTTTCAAAAGCAGGTTTACCCTCGGTAAGCGTTCCTGTTTTATCTACAACAAGGGTATCAATCTTGCAGAAATGTTCGATGGCAGCGGCATCCCTGAAAAGAATGCCTCGTTTTGCACCACTTCCTGTGGCCACCATGATCGACATGGGCGTTGCCAAACCCAGTGCACAAGGACAGGCAATAATTAACACCGCCACCGCATTAATCAGGGCATAAAGCCAACTGGGTTCAGGGCCAAGCATTCCCCACACAACAAAGGTAAGCAGCGCAATCGCGACCACGCCCACCACAAAATACGCAGCCACCACATCGGCCATGTTCTGCATGGGCGCTTTGGAACGTTGTGCCTGTGCAACCATTTGAACGATTTGCGACAGCATGGTTTCCGAACCCACTTTCTGCGCCTGCATTAACAAAGTGCCTTCCGCATTCAGCGTGGCACCAATCAATTTATCGCCAGTCTGTTTTCTTACAGGCATGGGTTCACCGGTAATCATGGATTCATTCACCGAGCTCGAACCTTCGGTAACAATACCATCCACAGGAATTTTTTCACCGGGTCGAACACGCAGCACGTCACCGACATGCACATGGGAAAGATCAATATCTTCTTCGCTACCATCTTTGTTTACGCGTCTTGCTGTTTTAGGTGCCAAACCTAATAAAGATTTAATCGCAGCCGAGGTTTGTGAACGGGCTTTTAGTTCCAGTAACTGACCTAACAGGGTTAAGGAAATAATTACCACGGCAGCTTCGTAATAAACCGCTACGCGCCCCATGGAAAAAAATGAATCAGGAAATACATTCGGAAAGAACGTTGCCATTACGCTATAGGAAAAAGCAGCACCCGTTCCGATACTAATTAATGTCCACATGTTTGGACTTTTATTAATTACCGACTGCACGCCACGCTTAAAGAAAGGCTGCGCTGCCCACAGAACGACAGGCAACGAAAATAAAAACTCAACCCAGGTTTGGGTTTTTACTTCAAAGAGATGCAGGTAATGACCAAACATGGCAAGCACAAACACCACCAAGGTGAATGGCAGACTTACCCAGAAGCGACGTCTGAAATCTATTAGCTCAGGGTTTTCTTCGTCATCGAGTGAAGGCTGCATGGGTTCGAGCGCCATACCACATTTCGGGCAGTCACCTGGGTGATCCTGAATAATTTCAGGGTGCATGGGGCAAGTGTATTGTGCGCCTGCTATGGCGACTTCAGGCTGCTTCTGTTTATTCAGGTATTGTTCGGGTGAGGCAGAAAATTTATCCAGACACTTTGGATTACAGAAATAATAATCTTTTCCCTCGTGTTGATAATGATGGGGGGAAGTTTCATCTACCTTCATGCCACACACGGGGTCTTTAAGCTGGTTTTTCTCTAAATACTGTTCAGGTGCATCGCTGAATTTTTTCAGACAGTTTGCGCTGCAGAAATAATAATCCTTGTCTTGGTAATGGAAGTGATTAGGCGAGCTTTCATCAACATTCATGCCGCAAACGGGGTCTTTTAATTGATTGGTATTTTCATGAGAACCATGATGTTCGCATTCCGACATGCGCTTTTCCCTCGTAAAGGATTCCTCTTAAAAGAAATCGTTGTTTATCGTGAATAACAAAGCGTAAACTGCCTTGATAATAGGCATTATTAGCTACAATTTAAATGGCCGCTCAAATTTAAATAACTGAAAAACACATAAGAGAGCTTATATGAGAATAGCAATCAACGGTTATGGTCGAATTGGTCATTGTATTATGCGCGCCATTTACGATGGTGGCTTGCAGAATGAAATGCAGGTAGTTGCCATTAATGACCTGGCCAGCCCTGAAATGATTTGCCATCTCACCCAATACGATTCAACTCTTGGCCCTTTTACCAGTGCCGATATAAAGCTTTCCGAAACCAATAAAAACATTCTTCTCATTAATGGTCAGAAAATTCATTTAAGCTCACAGAAAAACATTGAAGGTTTGAACTGGGCAGAACTCAATATCGATGTCTGCTTTGAGTGCAGTGGTCATTACGTTACTCGAGACCTTGCCGCCAAACATATTCAATCGGGTGCCAAGAAAGTATTAGTGAGCGCACCTTGCGAAAACGCAGATAACACCATTGTGTTTGGTGTAAACCACGAAAGCCTGCGCGCAACTGACAAAGTGGTTTCCAATGCATCGTGCACAACTAACTGTCTTTCACCGATTCTTAAAGTGATTGATGAAACCTTTGGAGTCAGTTATGGCTCCATGACCACCATTCACGCCTACACCAATGACCAGAACCTGATTGATAAAGCGCCAGGTGATTTCTATCGTTCACGTTCTGCAACGCAATCCATGATTCCAACAAAAACCGGTGCAGCAAAAGCGGTTGGTTTAATTCTTCCTAACATGGTAGGTAAATTAAATGGCATGGCGGTGCGTGTGCCAACCATTAATGTGTCGGTGGTGGATTTGTATGTGCAGTGTGAAAAAACACCGTCGGTAGAAGTGCTTAATGATGCAATGAAAAAAGCTTCAGAAAATGAATTGAAAGGCGTGCTGGAATATAACGATAAGCCTTTGGTGTCGATTGATTTCAAACATCATCCTGCATCGAGTATTTACGATGCCAATCATACGTCCTGCATTCAGCAGCAATTAAAAGTGATGAGCTGGTATGACAACGAGTGGGCGTTTTCGCTGCGGATGTTAGATGTGGCGAGATTGATGTATGCGAGTTTGTAGCTAGTCTTCTGGCGAACGAAATCCCATTCTTTTATAAATCCGTAAGCGACTTTTATAGGCGACTTACTCTGTTTGCGCTTTTCTGAGTCAAAGGCTATTCAGACTTCAATCACACTTTTCTTTTTTACGCAGGGCCTCCTTAGCCGGCCCTGCACCCGCACTCTCCGCGCGCTCGCTTTCCCCCTTCGTCATTTGAAAAAGTTCTGGTCGCCAAACGCTGCTCCCGGCAGCGTCTTGTCTGGATTTTCTATCCCTGAAAATCCACCAGACTTTTTCTGGCATGACTAGGGCGCTCACAAGCGGAGGGGTGGTCATGCTCTGACATTGTTTTGGATAGCAAGTTGGTTGATAAGCAAGAATGGTAGTCGAAGTATCCAAACGCCCCTTGAAGGTTCCCTGAAGAACGCCTGCAAACATCAGGGGCAAATTTCAGGGATGAAATTTGAGCCCAGCATCGTCGGGAACGATTCTGGGCGTACCTTGTGTTTGCCAGTGATGAAGGATAAGAACTTTCGCGGGGCAGGCATTTTTTGCTTACTTTTTGTTGCTACAAAAAGTGAGTCGCCTATAAAAGGCGAAAACGGATTTAGTTTAAAACCAGATGCTAGGAATTAAGTTAAAAAATTTTCTGTCTTTTCGACTATTTTATTGTCATTCTGACCGAAGGGACGCCTACACGGATGTAGGCGGTAGTGCAACGCAGGAGCAGTTGCCGAGAAATCTCAAACGAGATTCCTCACCTTCGTTCGGAATGACAAATAATTTAAAAAGGACTCAACTCCAACGCAAGCCTTCCACTCATCTGCACCTGTTTGGTTTCAGGCAGTGGGTGAAAATGCAGTGCTCTTACATCACGACTGATTCTTTCCACTTCATTACCTTTATAAAATCCTGAACCACCCACCAGATTAGAAGCTGATGCTACGGCGGCATGAATGCCTTTGGTTGCTAATGCCTTGTAAGAAAGAATGCTGTCGGTGTTGTCAAGATCTGGTGTAAAAGAAAGATCTTTGCATGCCAACACCATGGCATCTCTTGCTAAACGCGCAGCCCTTAGCTGGTTTCGCATTTCACCAATTTCAGCCGCTTTTTCTGCATTGCCTTTGCATTGTTTTATGGCAAGTTCAACAGCGCGCTCAGCCAAACCCATGTAGCAACTCACAATTAATGGCATGGCGATTGGAATAATCATGTCCCACATAGGGTGCCATTGATTAGCTGGTCTTCTTGCCACAATGGAAGCTTCTGGCACAAACACATCGTTCATCAATACATCGTTCGAACCAGTACCGCGCATTCCAAGTGTGTTCCAGTTGCTTTGTATTTCTATGCCTTCTGATGCAAAAGGCACGGAAAAATGCAGCACTTCTTTTCCTGTTTCCGTTTCCAGCACAGCACTAGTAACAAACACTTGCGCACCTGGTCCGCCACTTACAAAACGCTTGTGCGCATTAACTTTAAAACCACCTTCACAAGCTTCCATGTTACCGCTTGATTGCAACCAGTCATTCGCACCTGTGCCTGCAATCACCAAATCATTGGCAGCGATTTTATTTAAGGTGGCTTCTGCCTGTGCATCACCTTTGTTGATGTACTTGTAAACATTCAACAACACAGGATGTGAATGCATCACATAAGCCAGTGCCGTTGATCCACAACGCTGAGCCAATTCGCGAACAACTTCTGCGATTTCACTATAGCTCATGCCACCACCACCAAGCTCAGCAGGAATACCTGCCGCAAAGAGTTTTTCTGCTTTAAGCGCCTGATAGTTTTCATGCACGAATGCACCCTGTTCATCGTAATCAGCAGCACGTTCTGCGATTTGCTCATACAAGCTTTCAAAAGCCGCTTTTAAGCCTTCTGTATTTACTGCCTTTTCCTCAAAGTTGATTTTCTCTGCAACACCCATGATCCACCTCTATTTTTCTGTTTGTTTAGTTGGGCTTCTATCTACCCCATTAGTAAAGGGCTCTTCCGCATTTCGCCCCGCTACGGTGACAACTATGCGAAAACAGGCTAGATTCATCTAGTACATAAAATGTACTAGGTGCTAACCCCCTAAAAATAAAGAAAGAGGAGGCGAGAATCATGTCGGGATATGGCCAATACTGCCCAGTTTCAAAGGCTGCAGAGGTGCTCGGTGAGAAGTGGTCCATCATCATTCTTCGAGAGCTATGCATTGATAAACAGACCTTCAACAACCTTCGAAAGGGCATGCCGCAGCTGTCGCCCACGCTTTTATCGAAAAGGTTGAAGTCGCTGATTGATCATGGCGTGATTAAGCGTGATGAAACCGATGCTGGCGTTTACTACTCCCTTACGC
>JBECKS010000091.1:0-9037 GCA_040235395.1 Pseudomonadales bacterium
CGAAGCAGTTTTACCTGCATATTCATGGGAAGGTCTGCAACTTCATCAAGAAAAAGTGTTCCTCCTTGTGCAGCTTGAAAGAGACCTTCCTTGTTTGCGTTTGCGCCGGTAAAGCTTCCTTTTCGATGACCAAAAAATTCACTTTCCATGAGTTCGCTTGGAATGGCACCGCAGTTCACAGCAATAAAGGCTTGATCAGCACGTGGACCTAAAAGATGAATCTGTCTGGCAACGATTTCCTTTCCCGAACCTGATTCTCCGCTGATGTAAATAGGTGCCTGAGAACGTGCAAGTTTATTTATCTTGGCTCGCAAGTTGCGAATGGATTCTGTTTCACCGATGAGTTTTTGTTCAGACAGGGAGCCTTGTTCGTTTACTTCCAGTGGGTCTTGTAGTTTCAGTGCAGTGTTAACCAGTTCGCGTAAACGAGAAAGATCAACGGGCTTGCTGACAAAATCAAAGGCCCCCGCTTTTAATGAGTCGATGGCACTTTCCACACTACCGAATGCGGTAATCACTGCAACAGGCATATTCGGGTTATTTTTCTGAATGTGTTTTACAAGCTCTATGCCAGAACCATCGGGTAAACGCATATCGGTGAGGCAAAGTTGATAGTCATTCTGTTCCAGTCTTTGGATGGCTGTTTTTAAATCGGCAGCGCTCTCTGTGTCGAGTTCCATACGAGAAAGTGTGAGCGCTAGCAGCTCGCGAATATCGGGTTCGTCGTCCACAATTAATACGCGGTTGTTGCTGGCAGTGTTAGCCATGAAAAGTCTTCCAGAAATAAATGTGTGCAGTTTTATGATAATCGTCAACACACGTGAGGTCTACGCCTGACGCGCAGGTGATATTAACTTGGGAAAATAATCCTGAAACAGCCACCTTCTTTTTGAGGCACATAAATCAGCTTGCTTCGATTGTTCTCGCAAAGCTCCTTCGCGATATAAAGACCCAAGCCGCTACCTTTGGTATCTGTGGTGAAAAAAGGTTCGAAGATATGCTCAATTACATCCTCCTCAATACCGGGGCCTTTATCAATGATGTCGATGTAGTGGTGGTGTTGTTCATCATCAAAATCACAATGGATGTTCAGGTAATAGCTTCCTGAATGTTTTTTGGAATAACGTAAACCATTTTCACAAAGGTTGGTTAATACCTGCGTCAGTTGGCTGCTATCAATCTGGACCTCACCAATTTTATTTCCTGTTGAAAGATGCAGTTCCATTTCATAAGGTTTTGAAGAGCGGAAGTCCTTCACGAAATCCTTAAGCCAGCTTTTCAGAGCAAGTGTGCTCGGATTAGCTGCCTTCTGACGAGAGAGTTGCAATACGTTTTCGATAATGCGATTCATTCGAATGGAATGTTGTTGAACAATTTCAGTGAGTCTTTTATCTGCATCGGATAAACCCTGAGATTCCTGAAGTAATTGAGCAGCGTGACTGATGGCACCTAAGGGATTTCGAATTTCATGGGCGATACCTGCTGTGAGTGTGCCCAGTGAAGCGAGTTTCATTTTCTGGGCACGTTCAGACATCAAGGTGGCATCTTCGATAAAGATAATGGTTCCCGCCTGAGCATCATTGCTGTCTCCCATGTAAGCAAAGTTGGCGCTGAGAGAGGGGCCCGCATTTCCTGCACTAAAGGTCTCTGGTTTGAAGGCAGGATTTTCCAGCCAGGCTTTCACTTGTCTACCAAGGCTAGGTGAAATTTCGTGCAAAGGAGCGGCGTCGGGAATCTTCGGGTTCATTAACAGACGCCAGGCTGCAGTATTCATGAAACGGACGCGTAAATCCTTGTCGATCACAATAACGCCATTGGGCATACGTTCAATAATCTGTTCGTTAATTTTTTCGAGTGCCTGAACCTGTTCCTGTTGTTGTGACAGCAGTAATTCACTAGCGCGTAAACGTTCAGCTAATTGTTGAACGATTAATGCAGCGCCAAAAAGCGCGAGCCCGAGAATACCGATGGCTGCGAAGTTGTCACCGCGTTTGTCAAAGTCCAGGTAAAGATAAATCTGTTCCGCCAGTATGGAGAGGCTGGCGAGTGCTGCTATGAATAGCGCCAACCTGCCTTGCAGGAAAATGCCGGCGGTAGCAACAATCACTACCATCATGATACCCAGGCTCCCATGAACACCACCGCTGAAGTGCATGAAGCTGGCAATGGCCAGTACATCAATTAGAAAGATGAAAAGAATTCCATTGCCTTTTGGATTGGGTAAGCGATCGATACTTGTCTGTAAAACAGTAATCAGACAGAAGATAAAATAAATAACGGCACTGATGATGAAAAACTCTGGCTTCTGACTGCCGAGGTAACCAGTGGCGCTACCAAGAAAAAATAGGGTTAAGAGCGCGGTAATCTGCAGAAGACGATAAAGGCTGTAAATCTGAAGGGCTGTTGCTAGTGAGCCACGCTCAAGTTCTTTTTCCATAAGGTCCATAAACGTATTTATTCTTGATAAGCTAGTTTATGCTCTTCTGAACAGAAAGCGCGTCCCTGACTATCATACAAAGCCTGATTGTCAGGCACGTGTAAGTTGCAGTGCTGGCATTTTTTCATGACTGCCACATCCTTTTCATCAGACTTACTGTTATTGTCGGGCTTTTCGATGGCATTAAAGTAAATTTTTTTCAGTAGGTACACGCTGAGTGCAACAATACCGATAAGAATCAGGAGTCTACCCATATCAAATTATCCCTCAGGTCTTTCAATAACATTTAAGAAGTAGGTATTAGCAGTTAGAATAATGCCGCTTGGCTATATATGACATGACTGCTAAACATGACTGTTTATTTTTATTCTAAGGAATCTTATCAAATTCATGAGTCTTCAACAGGTCAAATGTGTTTTCGCACAATTAAATTTTCATGTCGGTGATTTTGAAGGAAACACTGATCGAATCATCGCTGCCTGTGAAGAAGCCATCACACTTTATCAGGCAGATCTGATTATCTTCCCTGAATTAGCCTTAAGTGCCTATCCACCTGAAGACCTGCTCTTACGTCCAAGTCTAAGACAACGGGTTAAACAGTGTTTGGAAAGAATTGAGGCGGCAACAAAAGATACTGCTCTGCATGTTCTGCTGGGTTATCCGGAAAGAACAGAGTCAGCAGAGTTATATAACAGTGCCGTGCTGATCCATCAGGGGAAACAGATAAGTCATTATCGGAAACGTTGTTTGCCAAATTATCAGGTTTTTGATGAGAAGCGTTACTTCTCTCAAGGTGAAGAAGCTGTGTTATTTCAGGTGAATGGCATCATATTCGGCATCACGATTTGCGAAGATATCTGGTTTGAACAGCCCGCAAAGGAAGCTAAAGATAAAGGCGCTGATCTTATCGTGAATATCAATGCTTCCCCTTTTCATCTTGGGAAAATGCCAGAGCGTAAGCGTGTGCTTAAGGCGCGCTCTGAAAGTCTTGGCATTCCAATAGTTTATGGTCATTGCGTTGGTGCGCAGGATGAACTGGTTTTCGATGGCGGTTCCATGATTTTTAACCAGCAGGGCGAATGTATTTTTGATGGCGTGCGATTTTCTGAAGCGCTGATTCCTTTTAGTGTAACCCAGAGTGAATCTGGTCCTGTCTTTTCAATGGAAGCTGCAACTGCTGCTCATAAACAGGATGAGCCGCTTTGCGAACTGGAGGAGGTGCGGCAGGCACTCGTTCTAGGTGTAAGGGATTACGTTAATAAGAACCGTTTTAAAGGTGTGGTACTTGGTTTGTCGGGTGGCATTGATTCAGCACTCACACTGGCTATTGCCTGTGAAGCTTTGGGTAAGGAACGGGTAGAAGCAGTGATGATGCCTTTCCGTTATACCTCACAAATGAGTCAGGAAGATGCTGCACAACAGGCGAAAGTTCTGGGTGTGAAGTATCAGTCCATTGCCATTGAAAGTATTTACAAGGCATTTATGGATGCGCTTAAAACCGAGTTTGAAGGTTTGGCAGTTGATACCACAGAAGAGAATCTGCAAGCGCGTTGTCGAGGTGTTTTGCTGATGGCAATCTCTAATAAAAAATCCTATCTAGTCTTAACTACCGGTAATAAAAGTGAAATGGCGGTGGGTTACTCCACACTTTATGGTGATATGGCTGGTGGTTTTGATGTGCTCAAGGATGTGCCTAAAACCATGGTATTCAGGTTAGCGAGTTATTTGAATGAACACGCGGGGCAGGAAATTATTCCTAAACGCGTTATCGAAAGACCGCCTTCAGCAGAATTGGCGCCTGACCAGAAAGACGAAGATTCCTTGCCGCCGTATTCAGTGCTCGACCAGATTCTCGCGCTTTATGTGGAGCGTGATTACAGTGCTGAGGCTATTATTGCGGAAGGCTTTGACAGGGAGCAGGTATATCGAGTCTTACGCCTTGTTGATGTGAATGAGTATAAGCGCCGTCAGGCACCAGTGGGTACCCGAATTACGGCGAGAGCATTTGGCAAGGATCGTCGTTATCCCATCACGAATGCCTGGAAAATCGGTGAGTAGCAAAACCAGTTACGGGGTTTGTTTTTCTGGTCTGGGTATATCTATCTGAGATGGGTTTTCAGCATCGGAATCGACGTTGACGGTTTTAATGCTTTCTTTCTTATTGAGGTAACCAAAGCTGATGAAGTTCAACCAGTTGACTTTGTCTTCATAGAGTTTGTCGTAAGGCGCAAGCCCACCATCAGGCAGCAGCTTTTCATATTTGGGAAAGTTGTGCTTGAGAACCCTGAGCGAATCATTCGCTAGTTCATCCATGCCCATTTCGTGATAGGCGTGCACCTGAAGAGCAAGTGCATCAGCACTGGCATGTGTTCCAGGGTAATTCTCAACAACGCTCTTGGCACGATTAAGGGCGGCAATATAAGCAGAACGCTGCATGTAATAGTTGGCAACTTCGATTTCCTGTTGTGCCACGAGATCCTTGATATAGAGCATATGTTGTTGAGCATCAGCGGCGTAGTCACTTTCTGGGTAAAGCTGAATCAGTTCTTCAAAATCCCTGAACGCTTCCTTAGCGGCACTCAGGTCGCGATGCACGCTACCTTTTTCAATGAAACGGTTAACCCAGCCGCTATCAACGTGATAGTTCGAAAGTGCTTTCAGGTAATAAACGTAGTCGAGATTAGGATGTTCTGGATACTGTCTGATAAAACGGCCGGCTGAAACGTTGGTGGCTGCATATTCCAGATTGCGGTAATAGGCATAAATCGATTCAAGTTGCGCCTGCTCAGCATAGCGCCCAAAAGGATAACGCAACTCAATTTTCCTGAAGGACTCAATGGCAAGGTCATACTGGGAACGATCCATATATTTTTCAGCTTCTTCATACAGCGCGCGTTCTGATTCCGCCTCATCTTTTTTCTTGTTTGCGCAGGAACTGAACAAGGAAAGACACAGGATGCCAATACCCAGAAATACGAAACCTTTCATGTGAATTTTCACATTAAAAGGTGAAAGGTAGTCGCGAGCATGTGTAAGTTTTTTTGCAAAAGTCATGGAAAACGTTATGAATGCCTTGTAATAACGGCTAAATGAGCCATTTGAATGAAGCGCGAGTATACTATCATCCCCCTTGTTTTAAACCTTTGCTGTATTGAGAAAAGCCCTAAGTATGAAAATCCCTTTGCAAGAACGACTGGAAATTCCTGTAACAGCTGTAGGTTCACGCTTGGACCAGACTTTAAGTGATTTGTTACCAGATTATTCCCGGGCATTGATACAGAGCTGGATTAAGGAGGGTTATGTTCTTCTTGATGGTGCTTTGCCCAAGAGCAAGCAGAAGCTTGTAGGGGGAGAACAGGTTGAGATTAATGCCTTTCTTGAAGAGCAGGATGATTGGCAAGCTGAAGATATCCCTTTGGACATCGTTTTTGAGGATAAGGATATTCTGGTACTGAATAAACAGGCGGGTCTGGTCGTTCATCCAGCCGCAGGAAATAGCAGTGGCACCTTGTTGAATGCCCTGATTTTCCACATTCCTGAGCAGGCACTGTTACCTCGCGCAGGCATTGTCCATCGCCTTGATAAGGATACATCGGGCTTGATGGTGGTGGCCAAAAGCCTTGCAGCACACACGCAACTGGTTCAGCAGATCCAGGAGAAGGAAGTCACTCGCCAATACATCGCCATTGCATTGGGAGAAATGACAGGTGGCCAGACTATTGATGAACCAGTAGGCAGACATCCGACGCAACGAACGCGTATGGCCGTGACCCGTGATGGCAAGGAAGCCGTAACACATATTCGTTTGATTAAACGTTTCCATCATTTCACCTACGTATTAGCTCAATTGGAAACGGGTCGTACACATCAGATTCGAGTACACATGAGTCATATTGGCTATCCTCTGGTGGGTGACCCTGCTTATGGTGGTAAAGGCCGATTTCCCAAAGGTATCAGCGAGAATTTGAAACAGGTCTTGAGTGATTTCCAGAGACAGGCTTTACATGCGACTTATCTGGCACTGTTTCATCCAGTCAGTGGCGAATACATGGAATGGGAGCAGAAGGCACCTGCTGATTTCCAGAATCTGTTGTCGTCAATTGAGAGCGAGTGCTCATTGTGAGTATTGAAAATGTCCTGCATGCCAGTTGGCAGGCACCAGCAAAAGTCCGTACCTTGATTACCCGCGCGGATAGTTTTTTTTCAGGTGAAGATGCTATTGATGTCGAATTGAAAAACTCTTTTGGTTTTAATGTAGCGACACATGTGGGTGACTCAAAGGAAAGGGTACTATCAATCAGACAGCAGATTCAGAAAGAGATTGGCTCAGAGGAAGCGATTAATTGGTTAACTCAGGTACATGGAAATGCTTGCTTAGATCTCGATGCTTTTCCTGAAAACAAGGAATCCGATTTGCTGGAATACGATGCCTGTTTCAGTTTTCATCCTAAGCATGTGTGCGTGGTGAGCACAGCAGATTGCCTGCCTATTTTTGTAAGTGATGAGCAAGGCCATTTTGTTTGTGCCATTCATGCAGGTTGGCAAGGACTGCATAAAGATATTATTCCGATGAGTCTGCAAAGGATCAGGGAATCTGCAAATAAACAAGCAATTGATCTCGCTCCCTTATGTGCCTATATAGGTCCTGCCATTTCTCAAAAAAATTATCAGGTGGATGAAAAATTTTATTCCCGTTTCATTGATAAAAATGCTCAGTATCAAGCGTGTTTCGAGCCCGATGGCGAGGGAAGGTTTCTAGCCGATTTGAAGGGGATTGCTTACCTACAGTTGAAAGCCGAAGGTGTTGACCATATTAATGATTCGGGCATCTGCACCTATGAGCATGAAGCATTTTATTCCTATCGAAAGGCAAGCCATCACAAGGAAACACGCTGCGGACGATTTGCGTCCATGATCTGGTTAGATAACTAGAGAAAGAACCGGAATAGGGAAAAGTCCGCCAGCTATTGAAAATAAACAAAATAACTCCATTTTGTAGAGCATAAGATCGTTTATTTTCATTTGAGGTCGCTATGCGTCAGGAAAAACTAACCAACCAATTACAGAATTTGCTCGGTGATGCGCAGTCTTTGGCGCTTGCCAGTGATAATAATGCTATTGAGCCCGTGCATGTTGCATTAGCGATGGTTGATGACCCATCCGCTAATCTGTTGCCACTGTTTGAGAAAGCAGGTTTTGAGCTTGCCAGTTTAAGAAAAAAACTCAATGCCGCGTTGGAACAAGTTGCTCAAGTGAGCAATCACCAGGGAGACGTGCAGGTATCGGCTGCATTAATGAAAGCCTTAAATCTTGCGGATAAATATGCATCAAAAAATGGTGATGACTTCATTGCTTCAGAAATGTTGTTGCTTGCGTTTGCCGAAGAAAGTTCTCCACTAAGTAGTTTGTTCAAATCCTTGGGTGTAACGAAAGAAAAAATTGAAACTGCCATCAAGGCAATTAGAAAAGGTGAAAGCGTGAAAACACAGAATGCAGAGGAAAATCGTCAGGCGCTCGATAAATACACCATTAATCTCACCGAGCGAGCAGAGCAGGGAAAACTTGATCCGGTGATTGGTCGTGACGATGAAATTAGACGCACCATTCAGGTATTACAACGACGAACAAAAAATAACCCCGTGCTAATTGGTCAGCCGGGTGTGGGTAAGACGGCTGTTGTTGAGGGTCTGGCCCAACGTATTGTAAATGGCGAAGTGCCTGAGGGTTTGAAAAACAAACAGGTGCTATCACTGGATATGGGTGCCTTGATTGCAGGTGCAAAATTCCGCGGTGAGTTTGAAGAAAGATTGAAAGCTGTACTGAATGAACTCGCGAAACAGGAAGGCCAGATTATTCTGTTCATCGATGAGTTACATACCATGGTGGGTGCTGGTAAAGGTGATGGTGCTATGGATGCAGGCAATATGTTGAAGCCAGCATTAGCGCGAGGTGAACTGCATTGCGTGGGTGCAACCACTTTAGATGAATATCGACAGTACATTGAAAAGGATGCCGCACTTGAAAGACGTTTCCAGAAAGTCATGGTGGATGAGCCTAGTGTTGATGATACCGTTGCTATTCTGCGTGGATTGAAAGAACGCTATGAGATTCATCATGGTGTTGATATCACTGACTCAGCCATCATTGCGGCTGCAAAACTTTCTCATCGTTATATTTCAGATAGACAACTCCCTGATAAAGCTATCGACTTGATTGACGAGGCTGCGAGCCGTATTCGTATGGAAATGGATTCCAAACCAGAACTGATGGATAAACTTGAAAGACGTTTGATTCAGTTAAAGATTCAGGCAGAAGCGCTTAAAAAAGAAAAAGATGAATCTTCAAAAGAAGGTCTTGAAAAGCTTCAGGAAGAGATTGTTGAGTTAGAGAAAGAATACAAAACCTATGAAGACCGTTTGCAAAAAGAAAAGGCGGCTTTAGAAGGCTCGCAGAAAATTAAAGAAGCCCTGGAGAATGCCAAGATTGAACTGGAGTCTGCTCGACGTGCAGGGAATCTCGAAAAGATGTCTGAGTTGCAGTATGGAAAGATTCCTGAGCTTGAAAATGAGTTAGCTCAACGATTGGAGAGTGAAAAGCAAT